>JBIOZO010000025.1:0-2946 GCA_044871215.1 Gaiellaceae bacterium
TCGACCGCTTCGTCGCCGAGAGCGGGCTCACTGCCGGCGAGGCGCGCTCGCTGCTCGCAACCTTTGCGCTGGGAGCCGACGACGTCCTTCGCCCCGGGCGCTCGCTCTCCCCGGGGGAGCGCAGCCGGGCGGCGATCGCGCTGCTCTCGGCTCGCGGCGTCAACGCGCTCGTGCTCGACGAGCCCACGAACAACCTCGACCTCGAGGCGATCGAGCAGCTCGAGCTCGCGCTGGAGGGTTACGAAGGCGCCGCCGTGCTCGTCAGCCACGACCGGCGCTTCCTCGACGCATTCGCGGCGACGCAGACGCTCGAGCTCTAGCCGGCCAGCGGAAGGAGCCGGGTGCCGGTGGCCTTGAACGACGCCACCGCGACTCCCCCCTGCCCCAGCTCAAGCCGCTCGGCCGAGGCGGCAGTGACCTCGGCCGTCACCGGGCCGACCCGCACGCGAACGCGGTTGCCGACGCGCGATACGGAGCCGATCACGCCGTGGATCAGGTTGAGGGCCGAGTCGTCGGCGTGGATCCGGCCGATCGAGACGTCCCACGGGTAGACGACGACGCCCACCTCCCCGAGCGCGGGATCGGTCGAGTAGACGATCTCGCCGCTGTCGAGGCGCACGCCGGTGAGCCCGTCCTCGACCGAGGTCACGTGGCCGCGCAGCAGGTTCGCCCCCGTGAAGGACGCGACGAACGGGTCGGTCGGCTTCGAGACCAGCTCGGCCGGCGAGCCGAGCTGGCGCAGCTCCCCGTCGACGAGCACGCCGACCGTGCCTGCGAGCGCGGCCGCGTCCTCGTAGTCGTGGGTGACGATCAGCGTCGGCAGGTCGAACGTTTGCAGCAGCTCCTGGAGCTCGAGCCGAACGGCGTCCTTCGTGTGAGCGTCGAGGGCGGAGAGCGGCTCGTCGAGCAGCAGCACGCCCGGGTCGCGCGCAAGCGCCCGCGCCAGCGCCACCCGCTGCCGCTCGCCGCCCGAGAGCTCGCCCGGCCGCGCGTGCGCCAGGTGCGAGATTCGGAAGCGCTCGAGCAGCTCATCGACCCGCGCCTTACCGCCGAAGGCGACGTTGCGCTCGACGGTCAGGTGCGGGAAGAGCGCGTACTCCTGGAAGACGAGCCCGACGCGCCGGTCCTCCGGCAGCCGGAAGGTGTGCTCGTCGAGCCAGACCACGTCGTCGAGCGCGATCCGCCCTTCGGGCCGCGCCAGGCCGGCGATCGACCGCAGCACCGAGCTCTTCCCCGCGCCGGACGGGCCGACGAGCGCGACCGTGCGTTCGACCTCGAGGGCGAGGTTCAGGTCGAACGAGCGAAGAGGAAGTTCGAAGTCCGCCGAGAGGGTTGCCACGAGAGCACCAGCTTGAGGACGACCAGGAGCAGAGCGCTGACCACCACGAGCAGTGCGCCGAGCGCGAGAGCGGTGTCGAAGTCGATCGAGAACGCCTGGTAGATCGCGAGCGGCAGCGTCTGCGTCACGCCCTGCAGGCTGCCAGCGAACATGATCGTCGCGCCGAACTCGCCCAGGCCGCGTGCAAACGCGAGCGCCTCGCCGGCCGCGAGCCCGCCGCGGGCAAGCGGCAGCACGACCCGGAAGAACGTGCGGGTTGGGCCGGCCCCGAGTGTGCGCGAGGCCGCGACCAGGTTCGGGTCGACCGCCTCGAACGCCGCGATCGCCGTGCGGATGTAGAGCGGGCTCGCCACGAACGCCACCGCCAGCACAACAGCGGTCTGGGTGAACGGGATGCTCGTCCCGAGCAGCCCCGCGCGGCCGAACAGCGCCAGCAGGCCGAGCCCCGCAACGGCAGGCGGCAGCACCAGCGGTAGCTCGACGAGCGTCACGAGCAGCCCGTGGCCGCGGAACCGCCGGCTCGCGAGCAGGTATGCGAGCGGCGTCCCGAACAGGACGATCAGCACCTGTGCGATCACCGAGGTCTTGGCGCTGACGATCAGCGCGTCGGTCACGAGCGGCGTCGTCAGCTGATGGAGCAGCTCCCCCGGCGGGACGCGAAGGAAGATCGCTGCGATCGGCAGGACGAGGAACAGGAGCGCAAGCGCGGCGGCCGCGACCGCGACGGCTCCGGGCAGCAAGCGCTTCATGGCCTGCGCTGGAGGAAGCCGTACTGCCGCAGGATCCGCTGCCCGGCCGGCCCGAGGATGCGCCGCACGAACGCCTGGGCGGCCGCCTTGTTGTGGCTCGCCAGCACAACACAGACGCCGTACTCGATCGTCGGCCTGCCTCTGGCGGGGATGGAGATGACTCGGACCTTCTTCGGCACGGTCCTCGCGTCCGTGGCGTAGACGAAACCGGCGTCGCCCTCGTCGAGCGCGACCTTCGCGAGCACCTCGCGCACGTCGGTCTCGCGGCTGACCACGTGCTTGAGCACGCCCGTCAGCTTCAGCTTCTGCAGCACCCGCAGCGTGTAGTCGCCTACCGGAACGCCTTTGTCGGCGACCACGAGCTTGATCCCCTTGCGCTTCAGGTCGACGACGTTGCGGATGTGCGCCCGGTTCTTCCTCGGCACGATCAGGACCAGCGCGTTGCGCGTGAAGACCGCCGGCTTGGAGCAGAAGTTGTCGCCGTAGAGCCCGAACGGGATCTTCATGTTGGCCGAGGCGAAGACATCCGCCGGCGCCCCCTGCCGGATCTGCGCTGCGAGGACGTTCGAGCCAGCGAATGAGAAACGTGCGTTCGGCGCGATCTTCGGGAATGCATCCGTCAGCGAGGCTGCGGCGTAGACCGTCGCCCGGTCGGTCACCGACTGTGCGGCCGCGCCGCTGACGACGACCGCGCCGAGCAACGCTGCCAGGGCGACCTTCACGAGTGCTCGACCATCACGGACGTCGCCTTCACCACCGCTGTTGCGGGCATGCCGGGCTTGAGGGCCAGCTCGTCCACCGCGTCCGCGGTCACGATCGCGACGAGCCGTGCGGGCTCGTCCACCACGAGCTCGACCT
>JBIOZO010000026.1:0-3932 GCA_044871215.1 Gaiellaceae bacterium
TGTGGCAGCACGGCCAGCGGCGCCCGCCGGCGAGCCTCCTCGGCCGCCTGCGGACCGTCTCGAGGACGACGCGCAAGGCGCAGATGCAGCTCGCCGTGGTCATCTGGCACGGGCTCGGGCGGGATACGCCGACCACTGCGGCTGACCGCGCCGAATTCGCCGCCTGGGCTGCCGCGCTGGTGTCGGCCCTGCCGAGCGTCCGCTACGCGATCGTGGGCAACGAGCCGAACCTGAGCACCTTCTGGAAGCCCCAGTTCGGCGCGGGCGGAAGCGACCTGGCCGCTCGCAACTACGCCGATCTCCTTGCTCGCAGCTACGACACGATCAAGGCCGCGCGTCCGAGCGTCCAGGTGCTCGGCGGCGCGCTCTCGCCGCGCGGCGGCGACCGGCCCGGCGGCACTCGTCCGACGCATTCACCCACGGCGTTCATCCGCGACCTCGGCGCCGCCTACCGCGCGAGCGGCCGAAGCAGACCGCTGATGGACGCGTTCGCGTTCCACCCGTACATGGAGGCCTCGCAGGACTCCCCGAGCGCTGCCCACCCGCAGAACACGACGATCACGCTTGCCGACTACCCGAAGCTCGCGGCGCTGCTCCGCCAGGCTTTCCGCGGCACCGCCCAGCTAGGTGCGAGGCTGCCGATCTACTACACCGAGTTCGGGGTTCAAACGGCGGTCCCCACCGCGAAGCGCCGCTTCTACACCGATCTCGCGTCACCCGCCCGCACCGACAGCGTCTCCTTCAGCACGCAGGGCGCCTACTACCGACGCGCGCTTCAGCTCGCGTACTGCCAGCCGACCGTGCGCGGTCTGTTCGTCTTCCACACCTTCGACGAGGCGGACCTCGGTGGGTGGCAGTCCGGGCTCTACTTCGCCGACCGCACGCCGAAGCCGAGCCTGCCGGCCTTCAAGCGCGCCGTCGCCGACCTGCGCGCAGGCCGGCTGCGCTGCGGCGGCTAGGCTTTTCGCCGTGGCCGGCCAGTACGTCGCCTACACCTTCTTCCGGGTCGACCCCGCCTGGCGGCGGCTGCCGATCGACGAGCGCGCCGCGGGCAAGGACGCCTTCGCCGAGACCGTCGAGGAGTTCGCCGGCCGGATGGCCTCGCTGCGGGCCTACTCGACCACCGGCGTCCGGCCGGAGACCGACTTCTTCCTCTGGAAGATCACCGAGCGCTACGAGGATCTCGGCGAGCTCGGCGCGGCCTTGAACGCCACGCCGCTCGCCGGCTGGCTGAGCACGCCGTACTCGTACCTGGCGACCACCAAGGCGTCCGAGTACACGAAGGCACGCAAGCCCAGGCAGGTCGTGCCGAAGGGCTCGCCGTACCTCGTCGTCTACCCGTTCGTGAAGCTGCGCTCCTGGTACTCGCTGCCGCAGGAGGACCGCCAGCGGGCGATGGAGGAGCACATGCGCGTCGGGCACGAGTTCTCGAACATCTACAACCACACGACGTACTCGTTCGGGATCGACGACCAGGAGTTCATGACCGTCTTCGAGTGCGAGGAGCCGTCGGACTTCATGCACCTGATGCTGACGCTGCGGGACTCGGAGGCGAGCCGCTACACCGAACGCGACACGCCGATCTTCGTCGGGCGCCACGTACCGATCACGGAAGCGCTGGACGAGCTCGACGGCGCCGCGATCAGAGCCGAGCTCTAGCTAGTAGCCGTAGCTGTGCTCGTCGCGCCAGACGCGCCACATCGCGAAGCCCGCGAGGACGAACACCGCCAGGAAGGCGATCAGGTTCCAGCCGCCGCCGACCGGCTCCCAGAAGCGCACGGCGACGTTCACGACGAGCAGCACCGCCGAGCCGTAGAAGACCGCGCGCGAGCGCGCCGACCACATCGAGATCTCCTGTCGTCGGTCGCGCCAGAGCAGGAAGACGAAGTACGCGATCGCCAGGAAGAAGGCGATCTGCGTCAGCAGCAGCAGCGAGACGACCGTCGCCTGCAGCTGCAGGATCACGATCACCACCACGATCGCGGCGATGATCAGGAAGCCGCGCAGCGTCGGGTTCATCTCCCGGAAGACGCGCCTCACCCAGATCAGGGTAGCTAGAGTCCCGGCGTGGTCGAGGAAGGCAAACCGGCTCCGGACTTCGAGCTGACGAGCGACGCGGGCGAGCCGGTCAAGCTCTCCGATCTCCGCGGGAAGCCGGTCGTCCTCTACTTCTATCCCAAGGACGACACGCCCGGCTGCACGCGCCAGGCCTGCGGGATCCGCGACGCCTGGAGCGAGTTCCAGAAGGCGGGTGCCGAGGTGTTCGGGATCAGCGCGGACACGGTCGCCTCACACGAGAAGTTCAAGGCGAAGTACTCGCTCCCGTTTCCGCTCCTGGCCGACCCCGAGCACACGCTCGGCGACTCCTACGGCGTCGCGCAGGAGGGCAAGAACTCCTACGAGCGCTCGACGTTCGTGATCGACGCCGAGGGAAACCTCACGAAGATCATGCGGCGCGTGAACCCGGACGAGCACGCCGATCAGGTGCTCGCCGCCCTACGCGGCTAACGGCGCCCGGCGCTGTACGTCTCTAATGCGGATGAGAGGACTTGAACCTCCACGGGGTTTCCCCCACACGGACCTGAACCGTGCGCGTCTACCAATTCCGCCACATCCGCTCGCGGCGACAGTGTAGCGGCGGCCTCGAGGCGCTCACGTAGGGTTTTCGGCTTGCGCAGGGGTCTTCTCGTGCTCGCGGCCGCCGGTCTGGTGCTGCCGCTCGTCGGCGCGTCGGCCGGGCGGCCGGCGCCGCCGCGCGGCGGGCTCGTCGAGCTGGTCGCGCTGCTGGACGCGCCGGTCTCGCAACAGGCCGAGGTCGAGCGGCGCATCCGCCAAGCCGTGCCCGAGGCCGAGATCCGGTGGCGCTACAGGCTCGTGCTGAACGGCCTCGCGGTCGTCGCCCCCGCCGATGCGGCGACGCGGATCGCCGCCGTGCCGGGCGTGCGCGAGGTGCAGCAGAGCGTCCGCTACCACCGCGCGCTCTACCGCAGCCCCCAGGTGATCGGCGCGCCGCAGGTGTGGGGCCCGACGCTCGCGACGGCCGGGAACGGGATCAAGATCGGCGTGATCGACGACGGCGTCGACCAGAGGCATCCGTTCTTCGCCCCGGCGGGGTTCGCGACGCCACCCGGCTACCCGAAGGGCAACGCCTCATACACCTCGGCCAAGGTGATCGTCGCCCGGTCGTTCCCGCCGCCGGGCGCGACCTGGCGCTACGCGCAGCTGCCGTTCGACCCTCAGGAGTCCGAGCACGGCACGCACGTCGCCGGGATCGCGGCGGGCGACAACAACACGACCGCACCCGGTCCGGGTGGGCCGGTGAAGGTGTCCGGCATCGCGCCGCGGGCGTACATCGGCAACTACCGCGTCCTGACGATCCCGACGGACTCGTTCGGTCTCGACGGCAACTCGCCCGAGATCGTCGCGGGGATCGAGGCCGCGGTGCGCGACGGGATGAACGTGATCAACCTCTCGCTCGGGGAGCCCGAGATCACGCCCTCGCGCGACATCGTGGTGCAGGCGATCGACGCGGCCGCCGCACGCGGCGTCGTGCCGGTGATCGCAGCCGGCAACGACTACGACGCGGTCGGCCCCGGCTCGGTCGGCTCACCGGGGTCGGCGCCGAAGGCGATCACCGCGGCCGCCGCGAGCAAGGCCGGCGTGATCGCGGGGTTTTCGTCGGGCGGGCCGACGCCGGTCTCGCTGGCGCTGAAGCCCGACGTGACCGCGCCGGGCGTGAGCATCCTCTCGTCGGTGCCCGCCCACGACGGGTCGTGGAGCTTCTTCGACGGCACGAGCATGGCCTCGCCGCACGTGGCCGGCGCGGCCGCGCTGCTGCTGCAGCGACACCCCCGTTGGTCGGTGGCCCAGGTGAAATCGGCGCTCGTCTCGACCGGTAGCCCCGTGACCGCTGCCAGCGGCCGCGAGGTGGC
>JBIOZO010000027.1:0-14821 GCA_044871215.1 Gaiellaceae bacterium
GCCGGCACGGCGTGCGGCGAGCGCAACGAACCGACCGGGGCGCTCGTGCAGAGCTACCCGGTCACCGTCCAGGGTGGAAGCGACACGGCGACCGTCGTCCGCTCGGCGCCGAAGCGGATCGTCCCGGTCGGCGCCGGGCCGAAGGCGATTCTCCAGTCGCTCGGCCTGTCCGGGCGCACAATCGCAGTCGACGACACGCTCGTCGGCCTGCCGCTCGTCGACGCCATCCGCCGGGCCAAGCCTGATCTGATCGTCGCCTCGGGCGAGACCGACCCGCTCGACCTCGCCCGCGCGCGGAGCGCGACCCATGCCGCCGTCTACGTCGAGCCCGCCGGTTCCATCGGCGACGTCGTCCAGGCGATCGGGGACATGGGCCAGCTGACCGGCACGGCGGTGCAGGCGCGCCGGCTGACCGCGCGGATCGAGTCCAAGCGCCAGGCGGTCGCCCGGAAGGTCGCAGGCTCGCCGCTCATCACGACCTTCGTCGACACGGGTGGTTTCTCGACCATCTCCAGCCGGACGCTGCTCGGCGACCTGATCGAGCTCGCGCACGGCCGGAGCGTGGCCGGTGCGAGCCCCGAGCAGGGACCGTTCCCGGTCAAGCGACTCGTCGAGCTCGACCCCGCCGTCTACCTGGCGACCGCCGGCAGCGGCGTGAACCTGAAGGAGCTGCGCGCGCGGGCCGGTGTCAAGCGCCTGCACGCGATCCGCAGCGGACGCTTTGCGGTTCTGCCTCCCGAGGCGACAGTCGCCGGGCCGGCGATCGGCGAGGCGCTGGACCAGCTCGCGCGGGTCCTTCACCCCGATGCAACGGGCTGATCTCGGCGCACACGCCGGCAAGCTCGCCGGCTGGCTCGTCCTCGTCGGCTCCCTTGCGGCCCTCAACTACGCAAGCCGCTTCAGCTCCGGCAAGCCGCCTGCCGATTCGCTCTACCGCTACGACACGGCCATCAGCGGGCTGATCTTCTACGCGCTGACGCTGGGGATCGTGCTCTGGATCGCCCGCGGGCTCAGCCGGAGCGAGCTGGGGCTGCGCGCACCCGACTCGTGGCCGCGAGCCCTCGGCTTCGCGCTGGGGGTGCTGGTGGCGCTCCTGATCGCAGAGTCGCTGCTCGAGGCGCTGCTCCACGGCGCCCGCGAGCAAGGGCTCGAGCCGGCGCACTGGGACTCTTCGCGGGCCGTGCAGTTCGCGCTCAACGCCGCGGTCGTCGTGATCGCGGCCCCGCTCGTGGAGGAGCTCGCCTTCCGCGGCCTCGGCTTCCGGTTGCTCTGGCCGCTCGGCTCCGTGGTCGCCGTGCTGGGGACCGCGGCGGCCTTCGCCGCCGACCACGGGCTCGTCGAGGGGTTTCCCGCGCTGTTCCTCTTCGGGATCGCGGTCGCGCTCGTCCGCCTACGCACCGGGAGCCTCTACCCCGGGATGCTCCTCCACGCCTCGTTCAACGCCTTCGCGCTCGCGGTCGCCGTCGCCCGATAGCTCGTCTATGTTTCGCGCGATGCGGCGAGTAGGGGTCCTCCTGGCGGCGCTGGTGCTCGCTCCCGCGGCGCACGCCGCAGCGCCTGCCGTCACAGCGCAGGCGACACCGGCGAGCGGCGCAGCACCGCTACAGGTGACTCTGACCGCCACGGGCGACGCGGCCACCTACCACTGGGATCTCGGTGACGGCACGAGTGCCGACGGCCCGGTCGCCCAGCACACCTACGCGGCAGGGCGCTACACCGCCCGGGTGACCGCGACGAACGCCCTCGGCGAGACGGCCGAGGCGACGGTCGAGATCACGGCCACCGGGATCACGCTGGCCGGGCCCCGGAGCGGGACGTACCAGCAGCGCGCGAGCTTCCACGGGCGCCTCGTCCCGGCGACCAAGCGCGTCCGCGTCGTGCTCTACCGCGGCACGACGCGGCTCGGGTCGGCGAAGACCCGGCGCGACGGCAGCTTCCTCGTCCGCGGCCGCGTGGGATCGGCGACTGCCCGGTACACCGTTCGCGCCGGCGTGGCGGTCTCGAACGAGGTCGTACTCGCCGTGCGGCCGGGGCTCGACACCGCGTTCGCCGGCTCGGGCCGTATCGGCACGCCCCTGTCGCTGCTCGTGCGCGAGCGCCCGGCGAGCGCAGGCACGGTCGCAGTGAAGGTGTGGCGGGGCAAGCGGCTCGTCGCCAGCCGAAGCTTCAGCGGGAGACTTCGGATCCACCTCGCCACCGGCAACCCGACCGCCTACCGCGTCCTCGTCGCGGTTCAACCGGCGGCGGGATACGTCAGCGTGCGCCGCACGCTGCAGCGGATCGTCTTCGTCCCGAGCCTCGGCCCCGGCTCGGCCGGCCTCAGCGCATACGCGCTCGACCGGCGGCTGGCCGAGCTCCACTACGCGCTCGGACGCGTCGACGGCTATTACGGCCAGGACGACGTCGACGCGATCTACGCCTTCCAGAAGCTGCACGGGCTGCCCCGGACGGGCACGGTCGACACGCGCGTCTGGTTCGAGCTTCAGCGGGCGACGATCCCGAGAGCCCGCTACCCCGGCACGCACGTCGAGGTCAGCAAGGGCCGCCAGGTGCTGTTCCTCGTTCGCGACGGAGAGGTCGGGCTCGTCGTGCAGGTCTCGACCGGCGCGACCGGCAACACGCCCCTCGGCCACTGGCGCGTGTACAGCAAGGTGCCGGGTTTCAACGCGAAGGAGATGTACTACTCGTCGTTCTTCATCGGCGGCTTCGCGATCCACGGGTACCACAGCGTGCCGCCGTACCCCGCGAGCCACGGATGCGTGCGCATCCCGCTGTGGATCGCGCCTCGCATCTACTCGCTGGTCGGCTACGGCACGAACGTCTACATCTACTGGTAGCGCGCTTGCGCTCTGTGTCGTCGCGCTCGCCGCGGCGGCCTGGCTCCTCTACGCGCAGTGGTGGGGCCACGGCGATGCGCACGAGCTCGCCTGGCGCGACCTCAACCCGAAGCTCGGCCGCGTCGAGTTCACCCGCAAGGTGACCGGCGTCTACCACTCGAGCCCGCCGCTTACCCGGCTGCTCGAGGCGACGATGCCGGGGCGCGCGCCTGCCGCACCACCCGTCGACTTCGACCGCGACGAGGTGGTAGTCGTCTCGCTCGGCCCGCGCTCGAGCAGCGGCTACTCGCTGCGCGTCCGGCGGGTGATCGAGCGCCGTCGCGGCATCTACGTCTACCTCCGCGAGCAGACTCCTGACCTCAGCGATCCGGTCGGCGCGCGCGTGACGTATCCGTACCGCGCCCTCGCACTCGCGAGCAGCTCGAAGCCCGTGTACGTCAAGCTGCAGGGAAGACCGTGACCGAGAACGACCCGCTCATCCGCCAGCTCCGGGAGCAGATCTCGGACAACGACCGCGCGATCGTCGAGGCGATGAACGCCCGGCTGAAGCTCGTTGCCCGCCTGAAGGGCTACAAGGAGTCGCGAGGGCTCTCCTTCCTCGACCCCGACCGCGAGCAGTGGATGCTGCAGTACCTCGCGCGCGCGAACCGCGGGCCACTCTCGAGCGAGGGCCTGCAGGAGCTGTTCGAGGAGATCCTCGCGCTGACGAAGCGCGAGGTCGAGCGGGGCGGCTAGCTAGTCCTCTTCGCCGGGAGCCTCGGCGAACTCGTCCGGGCTGACGTGGTCGAGGAACTGCCTGAACTCGCTGACGATCTCCTCCTCGTTCACGTCCTCTCCCTCGAACTCGATCGCGGACTCCTCGATCACGTCCTCGGCCGCGTAGATCGGCGCCTCGGCCCGGACGGCCAACGCGATCGCGTCCGAGGGACGCGAGTCGATCTCGATCTCCGAGCCGTTCTGTTGGACGGTGATCGAGGCGTAGAACGTGTTCTCCTTCAGCTCGGTCACCGTGATGCGCACGATCTCGGCGCCGAGCTCGCCGAGCATGTCGGTGACCAGGTCGTGGGTCAGCGGCCGCGGCGTCGAGGCGCCCTGCAGCTTCATCAGGATGGCGGCCGCCTCGGGGTGGCCGATCCAGATCGGGAGGAACTTGTTGCCGTCAGCGGTCTTCAGCAGCACGATCGGCTGCTTGCCCACCAGATCGAAGCTCACGCCGTAGATGACCATCTCGTACATCAGGCGACCTCAGGTCCCGTCATAGCCCCAGCGTACCGGCTCAAACTCCCCGCAGAGACGGGCTCTCCGGCGGCGACTCGGGCTCGATCTCGTCCACCGGCGCGGTGTGCTCCTCACCCGTTGCGGCGTCCTCGAGGAACGCCTGCCGTCCGGGCACGCTCATCGGGTCGAGGCCGCGCAAGTAGTAGCGCCGGCCTTCGTGGAGGACGAGGTCGCCGATCTTCATAGCCGCAGGTACTAGGTAGGACGTCATCGGCTCGGATTCGGTCGCCCGACATCCCTGGTGCGGGGGCGACGCGAAAAGAGGAAAAGTGGGCGATCGTGGATTCGAACCACGGACCTCCGCCTTATCAGAGCGGCGCTCTAACCAACTGAGCTAATCGCCCGGGGGCCGCAGTGTAGCGGCAGGTCTCGGGCGGGTCAGGCCGTCTGGAACTCCGCCCACAGCGGCCGATGGTCGGAGATATGGAACCGGGTGTACGCCCGGAACTGCGTCTCGGTCTTCGACGCCCAGAGGTCCTGGAAGAGCGCGCCGTCGAAATCGAACACGTTGCAGTTCCCCGCGAAGCGATTCATCGTCGTCCCCGGGAAGAACGCGATCTGGTCGTACTGGCTGTCGGAGGCGATCGCCGAGCCGATCTGCGAGCTGTGCGGCGGCGTGGTCAGCCCGAGCGAGACGAGCGCGTCGAAGATCCGGTCGCCCGGCTCGGCCTTCGGCAGGTTGAAGTCGCCGAGCGGGACGATGTCGCCGACGTACGACTTCTTGTCCCGGTGCGTCTTGGCAGCCCACCAGGCGACTGCGAAGGTCTCCAGCGTCCGGCGGTCGAGGTCGGCGGGGGCCTCGGACCCGTAGAAGAGGTGCACGTTCAGGAGGGCGAAGCGGAACGCGCCGGCCTCGAAGCTCGCGAGGTAGGGCCCGCGGTCGAAGCCGGCGAATGCGGTCGTCGCACCCGCCGCCGCGATCTTCGGCAGCTGGCTCGGCGGGATCGCGACGCGGCCGACCTCACGGAGGCGTTTGACCTTGCGGCTGTCGAAGAGGAAGGCCTGCCGCTCGCGGTTCCCGGAGGCGTCCGAGAACAAGAGCTCGTACCGCGTCGGCAGGTGCGAGTGAATCGCCTCGATCCCGCGCAGGTCGTCGTTCACCTCCTGGACGGCCACGAGGTCGAACCAGCTCACCACCTCGGCAATCAGCGCGTAGTCGCTGTCGAGCCGGTCCTGCACGCCGAGGTTCGCCACGTTCCAGGTCGCGACCAGCAGCCGGCCCTTGCCCTTCGCCGGGATCTGCCGGCCGGGCTTGTGCTTCCGGTAGTCGCGCAGCGCCGCAATCTCGTGCGCGAGGTCGTACGTGTAGTCGAAACGCGGCTTCGGGAACGGCGGCATCCCATCCGATTGCACCGCGCGGCACCCGCTCCTGTCAATACCGTTTCGCTCCATGCCCCTGATCCGCGACGAGACCCGCGGCTCCGGCCTGGCGGTGGCGATCGACCTGATCAACACCTGGGACGAGCTGCACGACGAGCCCGACAAGATCGAGGGCCTCGTCGACGTGCGGACGTGGCTCGAGTGGCACGGTTTGAAGACCGCGGCCGCGAGGCTGGGCGAGCAGGACCTCGACGCGGTGCGCGTGCTGCGAGCCCGTCTAGACCGAGTCTTCGACGCGACAGGTGAGGACGAGGCGGCCGCACTGCTGAACGAGCTCACGCGCGACTACGCCACACCGCCGAAACTCGAGCGTACGGGCCGCGACTGGCGAGTCCGAACCTGGCCGGAGGAGCAGGAGGGCCTGGCCGCAGTAGCCGCGTACGCCGCGACCGGCCTGCTCGACGCGTTCCGCGAGCTCGGCTGGAAGCGCTTCGGCCGCTGCGCCGGCTCGCCCTGCCGCTGTGCCTACGTCGATCGCAGCCGCAACCGCACACGCCGCTACTGCTGCACGCTCTGCGCCGACCGGGTCGCCCAGGCGCAGTACCGTGCGCGGCGACGGGAGGCGTCCCGCCCCCGAAGCGCGGAAGCGGGACGCGGGGGCAAGAGAAGCTAGGAGAGTCCCTCGCAGGTCCCCGGGAACTGGTTCGGGTCCTGCTGGCCGGTCGACTTCACGATCGAGAGCGGCGTGTTCAGGTCACTCGGGTCGGCGATGTACACGAGCTTGCCGACGTCGGCGAAGATCGTCCCCCCGCCGGGAGCGGTCAGATGGCCGTCGTTGCCGTTGATCGTCACCGTCACGGTACCGTCGGCGTTGGGCTCGACGATCACCGGCCCTGCAAGGACGGTCGAGAGCGTCTTGCCGTTGGCCGGGTTCGTGTAGGTGATGTGGAAGTCGACGGCGTGCGTAGCGGCCTTGCCGTTCGAGTACACCGTCGTGCGCAGTGTCCCCTCGCTGTGCACGAGGAACGGGAACGGGCAAGCGCCGGGGCCCGCCGGCAGCGTGAACGTCCGGTCGACGTTGGTGATCGTCGTCACCGGTTGGTCAGCCGCGGCGGTCGGGGCGAGCACCGCGAGCGCGACCAGGGCGATAACGGCGGCGCCTAGGAATGACCGTCTCTGCATCTGTCCCTCCGTCAGTCACGTACCCGAGAACGACGCTGACGTACTGCGTCAGCTGCTAAGACGGATGCGCTCCTGATCGGTTAGGTGTCGATCAGTGGACGATCTCGGTGCGAACGAGGTAGTCCTCGACCGCGAGCAGAAAGCTCTCGTCGTTGGCGATCTCGACCAGCGTGCCCTTCGTCAGGTCGTCCAGCTCCGCGTCGTGGGCCAGCTCGAACAGGAAGGGGCCGAGTTTGCCGGCCTGCGAGAGGGCCGACATGCGGAGGACGAGGTCGCGCGTGACGTCGTCCTGGCGAATCGCCTCGAACGACTCGAGGTTCTCCCTGAGCTGGTGGTCGAGCATGCCACTAGGTCAACGCCCCGCACGGGCCGCCGGATACGGGCTAGGTGAGCTGCTCGAGCGCTTCGGCGAGCTCGGCGAGCTCGGTCTCGTCGACAAAGGCGATCTCGAGCCTGCCCGACACGATCCGCGCCGGGAAACCGGTGAGCCGCTCGGCGGCCCTGGTCACCCGCTCCGCCAGGGCCGGGTCGACCTTCGGCACCTTGCGCGGCTTCGTCTTCGCGCCGGCCCAGCGGGCGGCGCGCTCGGCCGCGCGTACGGACATCCCCCGCCGGACGATCTGGCGTGCCAGCCGACGCCGGCCCTCGTGGTCGGGAACCGCGAGCACCGCGCGGGCGTGCCCCTCGGTCAGTTCGCCTCGCTCGACGAGGCCGAGGACGTCATCGGGAAGCTCGAGGAGCCGTAGCCGGTTCGAGACCGTCGGCTTCGCCTTGCCGACTCGCTCCGCGAGCTCGCCGAGCGAGAGCTCGAACTCATCGAGCAGCAAGGCGTAGGCGCGCGCCTCCTCGACCGCCGAGAGCTCCTCGCGCGCGACGTTCTCGACAAGCCCGAGCACGAGCGTCTCGCGGTCGTCGGCCTCGCGCACGAGCGCCGGAACGGTGGGGATCCCGGCCTCCTGCGCGGCGCGCCAGCGGCGCTCGCCGGCGATCAGCTCGAAGCCGCCGGCCTCGCGCGGCCGGACGACCACCGGCTGGACGAGCCCCTGCGCGCGGATCGAGTCCGCCAACGCCGAGGTCGACTCGTGGTCGAAGCGCTTCCGAGGCTGCCGCGGGTTCGCGTGGATCGTCTCCAGCGGCAGGTGCGCCAGCTCGGGCTCCCCCGGGCCGCCGACGAGCAGCTCCAACCCGCGGCCGAGGCCGCGTCGTTTCTCAGGAACGGCCGACAAGCTCCATCGCCACCTTCCAGTACGCGTCGGCTCCCGCCGAGCCGCGGTCGTAGGCCGTCACGGGCAGTCCGTGGCTCGGCGCCTCGGCAACGCGCACGGAGCGAGGCACGTGGGTGCGAAAGACCAGATCCCCGAAATGCTTCCGTACCTCGTCACTGACGTCCGCGGCCAACCGCGTGCGCCGGTCGACCATGGTCAGGATCACCCCGCCGAGCGCCAGCTTCGGGTTGAGCCGGGAGCGTACGAGCTCGAGCGAGCCGACCAGCTGCGCGAGTCCTTCGAGCGCGTAGTACTCGGCCTGCACCGGCACGAGCACGCGGTCGGCGGCCGCGAGCGCGTTCACGGTCAGCGGGCCGAGCGAGGGCGGGCAGTCGACGAAGACGAAGGCGTAGCGCTCGCTGGCGCCGGCCAGCGCGTCCGCGAGGTACCGCTCACCGTCGCCGCGGCGCGAAAGCTCCACGGCCGCCCCGGCGAGCTCGGGCTTGGCGGGGACGAGGTCGAGCCGCGCGAAGCGCGTCGGCTTGGCCAGCTTGGGCAGCGGGATCCCGTCGAGCAGGTCGAGCGACGAGGTCCCGTTGGCGCGCTCGCCGAGCCCAGAGGTCGCGTTCGCCTGCGGGTCGAGGTCGACCACCAGTGTCGGCTCGCCGGCCTCCGCGAGGCAGGCGGCGAGGTTGATCGCGGTCGTCGTCTTGCCGACGCCGCCCTTCTGGTTCGCAAGCGCATAGATCCGGCCGGGCACACGGCCACGCTAGCTACGCGAGCGGACGTTTTCGGGCAACGCCGACACGGCGCGGAAAGCCCGGTGGAGTGGGTCCCAGCTTGCGCAGCACGAGCAGGCCGGGAGGCGAGTCCGGGTCGAGCTCGGCGGACAGCAGGTTCGCCACCCGTGCGACCTGGTCGGCCTGCGCGGTCGGGCCGACGTAGATGACCGCGGCGCCGCCCGGCGCGACCAGCGGCAAGCACCACTCGGCGGCCACCGGGGGCGGGGCAAGTGCCTTCGCGACCGCGACGCCCCAGCTGTCGAGCGGCTGCTCCTCGGCGCGGCCGCAGACGACCCGCAGGTTCGGCAGCTCGACCGTCCAGCGCTCGAGGAAGTCGCACTTTCGCCTCGTCGCCTCCAGCAGCGTCATCTCGCGCAGCGGCAGCGCATGGGCGAGCGGGATCCCGGGCGCCCCGCCGCCCGAGCCGACGTCGACGATCGGGCCGTCGAAGCGCTCGACCGTCTGCAGCGCGGCAAGGCTCTCCTCCAGGTGGACACGTCGCGCCTCCTCCCCCGACACCGAGGTCAACCCGGGCGTTGCGACGAGCTCGTCGAGCCAGCGCTCGATCACACGGGGTCGATCACGACGAAGCGGTTGGGCTCGGTGCCCTCGCTGCGCGTGACCACGCCCGGGAAGTCCTTCAAGGAGACGTGGACGACCTTGCGCTCGACCGCCGTCATCGACTCGAGCTCAACGGAGCGGCCGGAGGCCACCGCGCGCTCTGCGCTGCGCGTGGCGATCGCGGTCAGCGTCTCCTCACGCCGCGCTCGGTAACCGGCGGCGTCCACGACCACAGGCTTGCGCTCGTCGCCGCGTCCACGCCAGACAACCGCGTTCGCGAGGTACTGGATCGCGTCGATCGTCTGGCCGTGCTTGCCGATCACGAGCCCGAGCTCGCCCCCGACGACGGTGGCGGTCATCCGCTCGTCGTCCTCGGCGATCTCGAGCCGCGCGTGGACGCCGATCGCGGCGAGGATGTGGTCGACGACCTCGCGCACCTCACCCGCCTGCTCGGTCTCGTCGACGGGGGCGGCCCGCGGCGCCGCGGTCACGGTTCCGGCCTCGACCGACGCGACGACGCGCGCGGGCGCGAAGCCGACGCCGAGCAGCCCGCGCTCGCCCTCGGACACGACCTGAAAGCGGACCGCGGCCTTGTCGATCCCGGGCTGCAGCTTCTCGAGCTCGCGAAGGGCGACCCACTTCGCCTCGCCGACGGTCTCGCCCGTGGCCTCGACCTGCAAGGAGTCGGTCATCTGCGCGCGCCGCGCTTCTGCTTCTTGCGCTTGACCTTGCGCGGCTGCGAAGGAGCAGCCGCCGCCGGTGCCGGCTCGGGCGCGAGCGCCGGCGCGGGTGCCGCTACCTCCTTCGGCGGCGTCCGCGAAGAGCGCTTCTCCGGCGCGGCCGGCCGCGGCATCAGGCGCCGCGTCACGAGCCCCTGACCAACCGTCCAGAGGTTGGTCGTCATCCAGTAGAGGACGAGCCCGACCTTGAAGTTGATGATGAACGGGATGAACACGATCGGGAGGACCAGGAGCATGATGCGCTGCGACTTCTCGGCGGTCGCGCTCATGAAGTAGCTCGAGGCGAGCTGGCTGAGTGCGTAGACCGCGACGAGCACCGGCCCCCACCCTGCGGAGGCCTTGTCGGTGATGTTCCAGAGACCGAGCCACTCGAGGTTGTCGCCCGGCTCGTGCGGGAAGTGCTTGAGCACGAGGTAGAGCGAGATGAAGACGGGGAACTGGGCCAGCAGCGGCAGGCACGACGAGGCCGGGTTGATGTTGTTCTCGCGGTAGAACTTCATCAGCTCTTCCTGCTGGCGCTTCTTGTCGGCCTTGTACTTCTTCTGGATCTCCTTCATCTGCGGCGCGTGGCGCTGCAGGTTCTGCATCGAGTGGATCTGCTTGACGGTCAGCGGCACGAGCAGCAGCCGGACGATGACCGTCAGCGCGACGATCGACCACGACCACGGCAGTCCGATCGTTCCGTGAGGGCCGAGCCAGCGGAGAACGTCGCGAAGCAGGTTCTCCAGCGGCGTGAGCACGTGGGCAAGCGGGAGCAGCATCATCATCGGAAGAGCCTCTGGTCGTGCGCGTAGTCGACGCCGCCGCGGCTCCACGGGTTGCAGCGGAGCAGGCGCCACCCGGCAAGGATCGAGCCTCGCACGAGCCCGTACTCCTTCAGAGCGTCGAGCGCGTACTGGGAGCAGGTCGGGTGGTACTTGCAGGAGCCGCGGGAGAGCAGGCCGAAGCTCCAGCGCCAGGCATGGACGAGGCCGATGCCGAGAAACGCCGGCGCGCGCAGCGCAACCCTCACGCGGCCGCCTTGCCGAGGATATCGTCGACGCGCTCGCCGAGCCAGTCGAAGCCGCGGGCGTCCACGGCCTCGGCGAGGCCGGGGCGGACGACGAGCACGTAATCCTGGTTGGCCGGCAACTCGCCCAGGCGCGCGCGGAAGGCCTCGCGCAAACGGCGCTTCATCTTGTTGCGCACGACCGCAGGCCCGACCGCCTTCGGCACCGCGAGGCCGAGCCGCGGTTCGCCGTCGTCCTCGCGCGCGAACCAGTAGAGGACGAGGAAGCGCGTGGACACCGAGCGGCCGTGCCGGTAGACCGCGTCGAAGTCGCGCGAGCGCGAGAGGCGATGGCGGCGTTGCACGCGCGTGTCCAGCGGGGTCAGGCCGACAGGCGCTTGCGACCCCGCGCGCGGCGCCGCTTGAGGATCGCGCGGCCGGCCCGGGTGGACATCCGGGCACGGAAGCCGTGGCGGCGCTTCCGCCGGCGCACGTTGGGCTGGTAGGTCCGCTTCACGAGTCGAGTGAGGAAGAAGAACCGCCCGATTTCAGGCGGTGTCGGAGGCCAGTATAGACAAGCCGCAGGGGGTGGTTCTCCACAGGCCTGGGGGCGCACAAGCGACCTCGGAAACGTGGGGCGGCAGCGGCTCGGACCGGTGCAAGCGCCGCCTCGACCGGCGGCATCGTCCACACCTGTGGACGGGTGTGTGGAGGGTGTGCTTTTCCCTGCAAATTGCGCTCTTTTCTTCCACGCGGACTCGCCGATACGAGGCGTTGTGAGGCCGCGGTGACGCTGCTATGCTCGCCGCTCGCCAGTTCCTCGACAAGGAGTGCGTCCGGCGGCGTGGAGCCCTCAATTGAGCTGACTGCGGAAGGCCTGTGGAGCGAGGTTGCAAGTCGGCTCAGGGGCGCCCTCAACGAGACGACGTACCGCACGTGGTTCGACCATGTGCAGGGACTCGACCTGAATGACGACGAGTTCGTGCTCGCCGTCCCGAACGACTTCACACGCGACTGGATCGAGGGCCATTTCATCGGCCTGATCAGCGCAGCCGTGGGGGACGCAACGGGGCGCGAGCGGCGGATCCAGCTCGCCGTCACCGAGATCGAAGGGGCGGAGCGCAACGAGTCCGCCGAGGTGCGCGACCGCGAGCCGCTCGCGGTCGGGCAGAACATGAACCCGAAGTACACCTTCGACTCGTTCGTGATCGGCTCGTCGAACCGCTTCGCGCACGCCGCCGCACTGGCGGTCGCCGAGGCGCCGGCGCAGGCCTACAACCCGCTGTTCATCTACGGCGGCACCGGGCTCGGCAAGACCCACCTGCTGCAGGCGGTCGCGCAGTACGTCGGCGAGCACCAGAGCGAGCTCTCGGTGCGCTACGTGACGAGCGAGACCTTCATGAACGACTTCATCAACGCGCTGCGCGACAAGCGGATCGAGGGCTTCAAGCAGCGCTACCGCGCCTACGACCTGCTCCTGATCGACGACATCCAGTTCTTCGAGCACAAGGAGCGGATCCAGGAGGAGTTCTTCCACACCTTCAACACGATCTACGAGGCCGGCGGCCAGATCGCGATCTCCTCCGACCGGCCTCCGCGCGACATCTCGACGCTCGAGGAGCGCCTGCGCTCACGGTTCGAGTGGGGCCTGATCACCGACATCCAGCCCCCCGACCTGGAGACGCGGATCGCAATCCTGCGCAAGAAGGTCAAGACCGACCACATCCATATCCCGGACCCGAAGGTGCTCGAGTTCGTCGCCGGGCGAATCTCATCGAACATCCGCGAGCTCGAGGGCGCGCTCACGCGCGTGGTCGCCTTCTCCTCGCTCACCGGCCGTCCGATGACCGAGGACCTCGCCCAGGACGTGCTCAAGGACGTCTTCCCGCAGGGCGAGGTGCAGCAGGTGACGATCGAGCGGATCCAGGAGCTCGTCTCCGACCGCTTCGGCCTCTCACTGGACGAGCTCTGCGGCGACAAGCGCTCGCAGAACATCGTCTACCCGCGTCAGGTCGCGATGTACCTCTCGCGTGAGCTGACCGACTCGTCGTTGCCGAAGATCGGCAAGCAGTTCGGCGGGCGCGACCACACGACCGTGATCCACGCGACTTCCAAGATCGCGCGCATGATCCGCGAGGACCGGGATGTGTACAACCTGGTGCAAGAGTTGACCAAGCGCATCAAGCAGGTCCAGTGAATCTGTGGACGCAGCTCACCGGCGGCCCGGGCCCTGTCGACAACCGCCTTCTCTCCCCAGTTGCCACCCACAGCGCAATCGCCCTCCGAGAGCGGAATCGGGGCGTCTTCCCCGTGCTCCACACTCTCTATGACTACGACAAAGGAATTTCATAAATGATGGAAACAGAAGCTGTGGTCGCACAGGGCACCCTCACCGTCACCTGTCCCCGGGACGAGCTCACAAGAGCGCTCGGGATCGTCTCGCGCGGAGTCTCGACGAGGACGACCGTTCAGATTCTCGCCGGCATCCTGCTGCGCGCCTCGGGCGGGAAGCTCGAGCTCGCCGCGACCGACATGGAGCTCTCGCTGCGCACTGCCATCGACGTCCCGGAGGCGACCGAGGGGTCGGTCGTCGTGCCGGGCCGGCTGCTGCTCGACCTGGCGCGCCTGCTGCCGGCCGCAGACGTGACGATCGAGCACAAGCCCGAGGAAGCCGCGGTCGAGATCCGTTCGGGCAGCGCCACCTACCGGCTGCACACCTACAACGCGGAGGACTTTCCTCGCCTGCCGGAAGCCGAGGCGGCAGAGCGATACGAGGTCGACCGCGAGACGGTGCTGACCACGGTCGCGCGGGTCAGCCGCTCGGCCTCGCGTGACGAGTCGCGCCCCGTCCTGACCGGCGTCCTCATGCGCTTCGAGCCGGGCAAGCTGGTGATGGCGGCTACCGACTCCTACCGACTCTCGGTCAAGGAGACGACCGTCGAGGGGACGGTGCCGGAGCTCGAGGCGATCGTCCCGGCACGCGCGCTCGGCGAGCTCGCTCGAATCGCGCAGGAGGGTGACCGGATCGAGCTCGCGGTGCACGAGAACCAGGTCATCTTCGCGACGGGCGACGCGCTGCTCACGACGCGCCGCATCGACGGGCAGTTCCCGAACTACAAGCAACTCGTGCCGGAATCGTTCGACCACGAGCTCGCCCTGCCGCGTGAGGAGCTGCTGGAGGTCGTCCGCCGCGTCTCGGTGATGGCCCAGCGCAACTCGCCGCTGCGGCTGCGCTTCGCGGATGGCGAGCTGACCGTCTCGGCGCAGACCCAGGACGTCGGCGAGGCGCGGGAGTCGCTGCCCGTTCCGTTCAACGGCGAGCCGCTGGAGATCGGGTTCAACGCGGACTTCCTCCGCGACGGGATCGAGTCCGTGCTCGGCGATCAGCTGCGGCTGAAGTTGATCAGCCCGCTGCGCCCGGCGGTCCTGCAAGGTGAGGGCGACGACTTCCTCTACCTGATCATGCCGATCAGGCTCGCAGGCTGATCGTCAGCGCTGTCGCCCTTCGGGACTACCGCTCGTACTCCAAGCTGGACCTCGAGCTGGAGCCTGGCCTCGTGCTCGTGACCGGGCCGAACGGCGCGGGCAAGACCAACCTGCTCGAGTCGCTGCACGTCGGGACCCAGGGCTTCTCGCCGCGCACGCGCACGGACGCGCAGCTCGTCCGCTTCGGCCAGGAGGCGGCACGTGTGGCACTACGCGGCTCGCGTGCCGGAGCTCCGCTCGACGTGGAAGTCACGCTCGAGCTCGGCAGTGGCAAGCGGGCGACCCTCAACGGCGCGAAGCTGAGAGCGGCCGAGCAGCTGCGCAGCGAGGTGACGACGCTCGTTTTCACACCCGATCGGCTGGTGGTGGTCAAGGGCGGTCCTGCAGCGCGGCGCGCGTACTTCGATCGTGTGCTTGGCCGCATCGCGCCGAACCGCGCTCC
>JBIOZO010000028.1:0-11987 GCA_044871215.1 Gaiellaceae bacterium
GCGACGTGCGGGATCACGTTCGGCCCGATGCGCGTCCAGCTCGAGATCTTGGCGCTGATGCCCTTTGCGAGGCCCTCCTCGCCGAGGTACGCGCCCCAGGGCCAGCTCATGATCACGACGTCCACCGGGTTGCCGAGCGCGGAGACGCCGAGCTCGCCGTAGCCGAAGAACGCGATCGGGCGCAGGTAACACTCGGGCAGTCCGTTTGCGGCGATCAGCTCGTGGCATGAAGCGCGCAGCTCATCGAGCGAGTACGGCAGCTCCATGTGCAGCAGCCGCGCGGAGTTCTGCAGGCGCTGGAGGTGGTCGGTGAGCCTGAAGACCGCCGAGCCGCGGTCGGTCTCGTAGGCGCGAATGCCCTCGAAGACGCCGGAGCCGTAGTGGAGCCCGTGCGCCCCGACGTGGATCCGGGCGTCCGCCCAGTCCACCAGCTCGCCGTTCATCCAGATCTTCTCGGTCTCGCGCATTCAGGCGACCTCCTCAGGTCGAATGGTACGGGGCCTGCTCGACGGCGTCCATCGGACGTGCCCGTGTGAGGCGGAGCAGCTCGGTCGGGGAGACGGCGGCCATGTGCCGCTCGGAGCCGGCGCCGACCCACAGCACGGGCTGGGAGAGCAGCGTTCGCTCGACGAAGACAGCGTCGACGTGCTCGAGCGGGAATGGCGCGACCGCGCCCGGGTCGAAGCCCGTCGCCTCGCGCACCTCGTCGGAACCGGCGATCCGGGCGAAGTTCGTGCTCGCCTCGCGGGCGATCTTGCCGGAGTCAGCGCGGCGGTCGCCCGGCACCAGGACGAGCACCTTGCGACCCTCGCAGTCGAAGAGCAGCGACTTCACGATCTGCGCAAGTTCGCACCCGACGGCGCGGGCGGCGTCCTTCGCGGTTGGTGTCCCCTCCGGGAACTCCTCGACCCGCACCTCGGCCCGCGCCTCGCGCAGATAGGAGGTGACCCGCTGGACGGCCTCGGGCCAGGCGCTGCTTGCCACGCCGGAAGGGTACCCGCGCACCCTTTCGGCAGGTTCGACCGTTTTTTACCCCGATGACCCCCCGAGCCGAGATCGCGCGGAACGAAGCGTTCTTCCGCGCCGTGAACGAGGGAATCGCCGAGGCTTCGGAGCGCTTCGAGTCGGACGAAGCCGAGTTTCTCTGTGAATGCGGCGACGATCGCTGCACGCACCGGATCGAGGTGCCGCTGCGGGAGTACGAGCGGGTTCGGCAGAGCCCGACGCGCTTCCTCGTCCGGCGCGGGCACGTGATCCCCGAGGTCGAGGAGGTCGTGCAGCGACGGCGGCGCTACACGATCGTGGAGAAGGTCGACCAGGTGGCCGCGCGGATCGCCCGGCGGCTCAACCCTCGTCGCGCTCGCCCAGCCTGATCAGCCGCGCGTCGTCGAAGCCCTGACTCCGGACGGCCTCGACCAGCTCAGCCGGCGGCTCGGCGTCGAGCGAGAGCGCCATCAGCGCCTTGCCGCCGCGGCGAGTGCGTGAAACGGCCATGTTGGCGATGTTGACGCCGGCCTCGCCGAAGACGGTGCCGACGAGCCCGATCACGCCCGGCACGTCGTCGTAGTGGAAGAAGACCATCAGCGGCGCGAGCTCCATCTCGAGCTCGAAACCGAGGGCGTTCACGAGCCAGTGCCGATTCTCGTTGCCGATGATCGTGCCGGCTGCACGGATTCCGTCGATCTCCACCCGCACGAGGTTGGTGAAGTCACGGCTCGCCCGGCGGCTCGTCTCGGAGACTTCGATTCCCCGCTCCGCCGCGACGAGCGGCGCGTTCACGTAATTGACGCGCTCGTCGCTCCGCCCCTGAAAGGCGCCGTTCAGCGCAGCGATCGTCAGCAGGCGGGTGTCGTAGTGCGAAAGGCTTCCGTAGTACGTGAGCGTGATCCGCTCCGCGCGGCCTTCCGCGAGCTCCATCGCCAGCCGCCCGAGCCGCGCGGCGAGCGGGACGAACGGCCCGAGCACCTCGAGGTCCTCCGCGCCGATCGAGGGAATGTTGACCGCATTTGTGACAAGCCCGCCCTCGAGGGCCGCCGCGACCTGCTCAGCGACGATCACGCCGGCGCGGTCCTGCGCCTCCTCGGTCGACGCGGCGAGGTGCGGCGTCGCGACGACGTTGTCGAGCTCGAGCAGCGGGCCCTCGTACGGCTCTTTCGCGTACACGTCGACCGCGGCGGCGGCCAGACGTCCCGAGCGCAGCGCTTCGATCAGCGCCTCCTCGTCGACGAGCTCGCCGCGCGCGGCGTTGACGACACGCGCACCCTCGGGGAGCTTGGCGATCGCGTCACGGCCGAGGAAGCCCCGAGTCTCGGGCGTCAGCGGGAGGTGCAGCGTCAGGAACTCCGCGACGGCGAGCACCTCGTCCGGGCTCTCGACGCGCTCGATGCCGAGCTCGCGGAAGCGTTCTTTGGCCACGAACGGGTCGTAGGCGACGACGCGCATCCCGAGCCCGAGCGCGCGCCGGGCGACCTGCTGACCGATCCGGCCGCAGCCGAGCACGCCGAGCGTCTTGCCCTCGAGCTCGACGCCGCCCCAGGCCGAGCGCTCCCAGCGGCCCTGCTTCAGCGCGGCGTGAGCCTGCGGGATGTTCCTGGCGAGCGCCACGAGCAGTCCAACCGTGTGCTCGGCCGCCGAGGTGACGGTCGACTCGGGCGCGTTCGCGACCACGATCCCGCGCCGCGTGGCCGCCTCCACGTCGACGTTGTCCACACCCACCCCGGCTCGACCGATCACCTTCAGCCGGTCGGCACGCTCGATCAGGTCGGCCGTCAGCTTCGTCGCGGAGCGGATCACGATCGCGTCGTAGTCGCCGATTTTGCCGGCGAGGTCGCCGTTCGAGTCGACGTCCACCTCGAACCGCTCGCGCAGGAGCTCGATCCCCGCTTCGGCGATCGGCTCGCGAACGAGGACTCTCACACCGGTGCGTGCTCGAAGGCGTCGAGCGCGCGGGTGACGGCGACACCGCGCTCGATCTCCGCGCCGAGCTCGGCCAGTCCCAGCTCGATCGCGGCCAACGCGGTCGTGATGTCGAACACGTCGTAGTAGCCGATGTGGCCGACGCGGAAGATCTTGCCCTTGAGGTCGCCCTGGCCCGGCGCGAGCGTGACTCCGTGCCGGTCGCGCAGCAGCAGCACCAGCTCGTCGGAGTCGATGTCGTTGGGCACGCGGGCCGCGGTCACCACGGCCGAGCTGTCGTCGTCGGGCGAAGAGAGCTCGAGGCCCATCGCCTTCAGCCCTTCGCGGCAGGCGCGGCCCAGGCGGCGGTGGCGGGCAAACGCGGACTCCAGGCCTTCCTCGAGCAGCATCGCCAGGGCGACGTCGAGCCCCGCGACGAGCGAGACCGGCGGCGTGACCGGCGCGTCCAGGGTCTGCTGGCCCTTCCGAGTGCGCTCCCAGTCCCAGTAGAAGCGCGGCGAGGTCGCCTGTGCGGTGCGCTCCCACGCGGCCGGCGAGGCGGTCGTCATCGCGAGGCCCGGGGGAGTCATCAGCGCCTTCTGTGCGCCCGAGGCGACGACGTCGAGGCCCCAGGCATCGGTCTCGAGCGGAACCGCGCCGAGGCTCGAGACGGCGTCCACGACGCTCAGCGCGCCGGCCTCGCGCGCCGCGGCTGCGAACGGCTGGGGGTCGAGCACTACACCCGTGGAGGTCTCCGAGTGCGTGAAGAAGACCGCCGCGGCCTCGCGCTCGCGCAGCCGCGCGGCGACGTCGTCGGCCGCCGGGATCTCGCCCCACGAGTAGCGCAGGTGGTCGAGGTCGGCGCCGTAGGCCTTCGCGAGCGCCGCCCAGCGCTCGCCGAAGTAGCCGGCCGAGACGACGAGCACAGGATCGCCCGGCGAGCAGAGGTTCGCAACGGCCGACTCCATTGCGCCGCTGCCGGAGCCGCCGAACAGCAGCACCTCCCGATCGGTGCGGAAGACCTCGCTCAGGCGGCCGAGGACGGTCGAGTAGAGCTGTCGGTAGTCGGGCCCGCGGTGGTGGATCACTGGCTGCGCGATCGCCGCCAGCACCTCGGGCGGCGCGGGCGTCGGCCCGGGCGTCATCAGGTAGCGCTTCTCGGCCACGACCCGAGGGTAGCGTCCGGTGCTGCCGGTGCGAGCGCCTTACGGCAGGGCCGGACGCGGGTCGACCGCCGCGCCGCGCAGCCGCACCTCGAAGTGCAGGTGCGGCCCGGTCGCATCGCCGGTCGCGCCGACCGTGCCGAGCCGCGAGCCGGTCTCGACCCGCTGGCCGAGCTTGACCGAGATGGTCGAGAGGTGCGCGTACATCGTGCGGACGCCGTCGGCATGCGCGACCACGACCAAGTTCCCCCAACCGCCGGCAAGCGGAGCCGCCCAGGTGACGCGGCCGGGCGCGGCTGCTCCGACGCTCGCGCCTCGCGGCGCGACGATGTCCAGGCCGGCGTGGAAGCGATTGCCGCGAGGCCCGAAGGCATCGCCGACCGTCCCTTCAACCGGCCAGGCGAGCGAGAGCGGGCAGCTCGCCGGCGCACGCCGGAGCGCGGCAAACGTGGTGGGGCCGGCCACTCCGTCCGGCTCGAGCCCGGCCCAGCGCTGGAAATGCAGCAGCGCGCGCTCGGTGTGCTCGCCGAGGCCGCCGTCGATCGTCGACGACGCGAATCCATGCCAAGCCAGGAGGAACTGCAGCGCTGCGACGTCCCAACCGCTCGCACCGCGCGTCAGCGGTCGCGAGCCGAGGACGTGCTTGCCGTAACGGCCGAGGGCGCGCCGCGTCTTTGTCCCCGGGACGCCGTCTGGCGTCAGCCCGGCGCGGCGCTGGAAGCGCTTGATCGCGGCCGTGGTTCCGGGCCCTTTGAGCCCGTCGATCGCGCCGGTGTAGAGCCCGCGCGACTGCAGCGCGACCTGAAGCGCGGCGACGCCGGCGTCACGCCCGGCAGTCGCAGCCGGCGCGGCCAGGAGCGCAACAACGGCAAGCGGAAGCGCGATGAGCCTGAGGCGGCAGATGCCCATACCCCCTTTATGTCGGACAAAGGTTAAAAGTCTTTAGGCGGTCAGCGCAAGACGGCCCAGAGCACCATCGACACGACGAGGATCACCAGCACGAGCGCGGCGACCGCGCCCAGAACGCCGAAGTGCAGCAGGGCGGGCGAGGAGTCCTCGCGCCCACGTCCGGCCGCGCGCGCGAGCCGGTCCTTCTCAGAGCCCCGCCGTTCCTCCATGTCCGCCGCGTTCCCTTTGCCTGACGCGGCGTAAACCTCAGGCGCCGAGCTTTTCGCGCAGACGCTCGTTGACGATCTTCGGGTTCGCCTTGCCGCCGGTCTCCTTCATCACCTGGCCGACGAAGAAGCCGAGCAGGCCCTCCTTGCCGCCGCGGTAGGCCTCCACCTGTGACTCGTTGGCGCTCAGGATCCGGTCGATCACCGGGTCGAGCTCGCCGACGTCCGCGATCGCGGCCTCGGCGAGGTAGCGGTCGGCCGAGAAGCCCGGCGACGCGCTTTGCGCTAACGCTTCGGCGAAGGCGCTGCGCGGGATCTCACCGCGAGCGGCGATCACCTTGCCGAGCTCCTCGGCGTTCACGGCCGACGGGTCGAGCCCAATCGCGGCGAGCTCGTTCATGACGACGTTCGCGACCGCAGCACGCTCGCCGGGGATCCGGGCGTAGAGCTCGTCGCGGCCGCTCGTGACGAGCCCTTCGGCCAGCGCGAAGCCGACTTCCGTTTCGAGCCGGCGCACGCGCGCCGATGGCAGCTCCGGCAACTCGCTTCGCAGTCGCTCGACCAGCTCGGCCGCCGGCTCCAGCGGGACGAGGTCGGGCTCCGGGAAGTAGCGGTAGTCCTGAGCCTCCTCCTTCGAGCGCAGCGGCGGCGCCGACTCGTTGCCCGGATCGAAGTGCAGCGTCTCCTGGACGACCTCCCCACCCGACTCGTAGATCTCGATCTGGCGGCGCACCTCGCGCTCGATCCCCTTGGCCGCGAAGTTGAACGAGTTCATGTTCTTCAGCTCGGTGCGCGTGCGCAGCTCCTCCGAGCCCTCCGGCCGCACCGAGACGTTGACGTCGAAGCGCAGCGAGCCCTTCTCCATCTCCGCGTCCGAGATGCCGAGCTCGACGACCGTCTGCCGCAGCAGTTGCAGGAACGCCTTCGCCTCTTCGGGCGAGCGAATGTCGGGCTTCGTCACGATCTCGACCAGCGGCGTGCCCGACCGGTTGAAGTCGACCAGCGAGTGCGCCGCGCCGTGGATCCGCCCCTCGGCGCCGCCGACATGGATCGTCTTCGCCGCGTCCTCCTCCAGGTGGGCGCGCTCGATCCCGATCACGCGATCGCCGTGGGCACCCGGCACCTCGAAGCTGCCATTGACGCAGAGTGGCTCGTCGTACTGGGAGATCTGGTACCCCTTCGGATTGTCCGGGTAGAAGTAGTTCTTGCGGTGGAAGATCGCCCGCTGCGGCACCTGGCAGCCGAGCGCATGCCCGAGCAGGATCGTCCACTCGACTGCCTGGCGGTTGGGCACCGGCAGGGCGCCGGGGAACGCGAGGCAGACCGGGCACGTGTGCGTGTTCGGCGGGTCGAAGTAGGCAACCTCGCAGCGGCAGAACATCTTCGTCCGCGTCTTCAGATGGACGTGGATCTCGAGCCCGATGACGGGTTCCCAGCTCACTTCAGCCGCTCCGGGACGTAGTCGAAGCCGAGCGCCCGCTCGAGCGCGTGGCCGGCGCGGAAGAGGACGTTCTCAGAGAACTGCGGCCCGATCAGCTGGAAACCGACGGGCAGGCCGTCCGAGAGCCCGCACGGGATCGAGAGCCCGGGCAGCCCGGCCATGTTCGACGGGATCGTGAGCAGATCGGCTGCGTACATCGCGAGCGGGTTCTCGGTGCGCGCGCCGAGCTCGAAGGCCACCGTCGGCGAGGTCGGGCTGACGAGGATGTCGAACCCTTCGAAGGCCGCGGCGTGTTCGTCGCGGATCACCGTCCGCACCTTCTGGGCTTGGCCGTAATAGGCGTCGTAGTAGCCGGCCGAAAGCGCGTAGGTGCCGAGCATGATCCGACGCTTCGGCTCGTCACCGAACCCCGCGTCGCGAGTTCGCTCGTACATCGTGCCCACATCGCCGTTCTCGACCCGAAGGCCGTAGCGGACGCCGTCATAGCGCGCCAGGTTCGACGAGGCCTCCGACGGGGCGATCAGGTAGTAGCAGGGCAGCCCGAACTCGACCGAGCGCGGCAGGCTGCACTCCCCAACCTCCGCGCCGAGCTCACGCGCGAGCTCGATCGTTCGATTCACGACCTCGCTGACGCCGGGCTCGATCCCCTCGGCCTCGTTCAGCTCCTTCGGCACGCCGACGCGCAGGCCCTTCAGGTCTTCGGCCTCCGGCACCTCGATCGGCTCCGGTAGCTCGACGGTCGTCGAGTCGAGCGGGTCACGGCCGGCGATGATCCGGTGCAGCAGCGCGCAGTCGCGCACGGTCTTGGCGATCGGGCCGACCTGGTCGAGGCTCGAGGCGAAGGCGACGATCCCGTAACGCGAGACCGTGCCGTAGGTCGGGCGCAGGCCGACGACGCCGCAGAGCGCAGCCGGCTGCTTGATCGATCCGCCCGTGTCGGAGCCAAGCGCCCAGGGCGCCAGGCCCGCGGCGACGGCGGCGGTGGAGCCGCCCGAGGAGCCGCCCGGCACGCGGCTCGGGTCCCAGGGGTTGCGAGTCGGGCCGTACGCGGAGTTCTCCGTGGAGGAGCCCATCGCGAACTCGTCGAGGTTGGTCTTGCCGAGCAGCGGCAGGCCCGCCGCCTTGCAACGCTCCGCGACGGTCGCGTCGTAGACGGGCTTGTAGCCCTCGAGGATCTTCGAGGCGGCGGTCGTCTCGACCCCGCGGGTCGAGATCACATCTTTGAGCGCGATCGGGACCCCGTCGCCATCGGGCTCCTCGACGGTGTGGAGGTAGGCGTGCAGCTCCGGGTCGCGCTCGGCGATCGCGTCCAGGTAGGCCCGGTGCAGCTCGACGCCGGAAACCTCGCCGCGTTCGACGAGTCCGGAGGCCTCTTCGGCGGTCAGTCGGAGCGTGTCGATCACGCCGCTCACCCGGCGGGGACGCGGAAGGCGCCGTCTTCCGGCGCGGGCGCGTTGGCGAGCGCGTCCTCGACCGGAAGCGACGGCCGTGGCTCGTCCTCGGCCCACACGTTCGAGAGCGCCAGCGGGTGCAGGGTCGGCTCCACGCCGGAGAGGTCGAGCTCCGCAACCTTTCCGACGGCCTCGAGGATCGCGTCGAGCTGGCCGGCGAAGCGGTCGAACTCCTCCTCGGTCAGGGCCAGCCGAGCCAGCCGCGCAACGTGCACCACCTCGTCTCTCGAAATCGCCATCCCGCTCCATCCTTCCAAAAGAAACGGGGCCCCTTTCGGAGCCCCGTCAACTGTTCGGTTCCGAAAAGGGTCTAGATCGCCTGAACGTTCGCCGCCTGCAGGCCCTTATCGCCCTGCACGACGTCGAACTCGACCTGCTGACCCTCGGTCAGCGACTTGTAGCCTTCCCCTGCAATCGCCGAGAAGTGGACGAAGACGTCTTCGCCGCCTTCGCGCTCGATGAAGCCATAGCCCTTCTCGTTCGAGAACCACTTGACGGTGCCCTTGGGCAAGAAACCTTCTCCCTTCGTACAACAAACAACGACGGCCCGGGCACCGAGCCGCCGACCTACTGTGAAGCGGCGCGAACCTTAGCGCCGCTTTTCTGGGAACGCAAGCAACCCTCGGCGGTAGCGCGCAGCCTTGACGGTGTTCTGTAACAGCATCGCGATCGTCATCGGACCGACCCCGCCCGGGACCGGCGTGATGAAGGCCGCGCGCGACCGCGCGTCGGGGTCGACGTCGCCGACGATCCCGCTCTCCGTGCGGTTGATGCCGACGTCTACCACCGCCGAGCCGGACTTGACCATGTCCGCCGTCACGACCTCCGGCAGGCCGGCGGCGACGACCAGCACATCTGCGTCGAGCGTCTCTCGCGCCAGGTCGTCGGTGTGCGAGTGGCAGATAGTGACCGTCGCGTGCGCCTGCAGCAGCAGGTGCGCGACCGGCTTGCCCACGATGTCACTGCGGCCCACGACCACCGCCCGCTTGCCGTCGAGCGGGATCCGGTGCTCGGCGAGGAGCGCCATCACACCGAGCGGCGTCGCCGGCACATGCGTCGGGCGCCCAAGGTAGAGCTGGCCGGCGTTGAACGGATGGAAGCCGTCGACGTCCTTGACCGGCTCGACGGCCGTAATCACGCGCGCTTCGTCGATGTGGTCGGGTAGCGGCAGCTGCACGAGGATGCCGTCGATCCTCTCGTCGGCGTTCAGCGCGGCGACCTCCGCCAGCAGCTCGTCCTCCGAGATCGTGTGAGCCAGCTTTCGGTCGACCGCCTCGATCTCCACCTCCGCCGCCGCCTGGTGCTTTAGCCGCAGGTAGATCGTCGAAGCCTCGTCCTCGCCCACCTGCACCGTCGCCAGCCCGATCTGCCCGAGCTCGCGCACCTCGTCGGCGACCTGCGCGCGGATCCGCTCCGCGAGCGCGCGGCCGTCCATCAGCGTGGCCGTCAAGGAATGGGCAGCTGGACGTCGGAGACGTCGAGGCCGAGCGACTGCGCCAGGCGGACGCCGATCTCGATGTCCTCCTTCAGCTTCTCGATGTCGCGCGAGCGCATCATCTCGCCGATGAAGGCGCGTTCTTTCGGCCGCCAGAGCGCGTGCTGGACGAAGGTCGGCAACAGCCGGTTGGCCGCGTCGACGAGAGCGGTCTTCGTCTTCTTGTCCGCGTTGCGCAGCAGCACCTTCTCGTAGGCCATCCCGGCCCCGTGGTGGATGCCGTCGTCGGTCGTCAGCCGGTTGCAGAGGTCTTCGAGCACAGTCCCGCGCGAGGCCCGTGCGATCAGGCGGAAGCGCGAGATGATCAGCCGCTCGTAGAAGACCTGCATCTGGAAGACCTTCTCCTCGAGCGTGTCCGCCTCGAGCGTCATGTGCGCGAGCTCGTCGAGGTACGGGTCGCGCTCCGCGGTGCCGCCGGCCTCCTCGATCAGCTTCAGCCACGCCTCGGTGTGGCGCGACTCGTCCTGCACCATCGTCGAGTAGTAGAGCTTCGCCTCGGGGTCGGGCGCGATGTTCAGGAGCTGTGACGCCATCTCGCAGGCGAGCATGTCCGCCTGCAGCTGCTGTGTGAGCACGGAGCGCCACATGTCCCGCCGACGCGCCTTGCGCACGTCGCTGCCCTTGCCTTCGGGGATCGGCGGGATCTCGCCCCAAGGCAGGTCGCGTACCTGCCACTCCTGCCGTTTTGCGAGCTCGTAGAAGCGGAGAACCCCCGCGAACGCCTCGCGCTCCTCGCGCTCCTGGTCGATGACGTTCTCGGTCGTCGTCACGACGTGCAGCTTAAGGTTCGAAAGATGCAGATGCGCCGGTGGCCGAGGAAAAACGACCAGGAGTCGATCGAAGCCCGACAGCAGCTGCTGGGCCTCAACGGCGAGGTCACCTCGATCGACCTCGAGCCGTTCGCGCGGGCCCAAGAGATGCTGACCGGCGCGGCTGTGATCCCGGTCTCCGTGGTCGGGCCGCTCGAGCTCGAGCTCGGCGGCTACGAACTACGGGAGCCCGACGGCGAGGTCGCCGAGAACGGGCGCACCCAGGACTCGGTCTTCGTCCCGCTCGCCCACACCGAGGGCGGGCTCTCGGCGTCGCTGCACCGCGGGGCGCGGGCCGTAGCGGAGTCAGGCGGCTTTCGCACCTACGTGCTCGCCGACCGGATCACGCGCGCCTCGTGCTTCGTCTGCGGCTCGGCCGCCGAAGCGATCCAGCTGGCGCGCTGGGTGGAGGCCGAGCTGCCGGCGATGCGCGAGTGGCTCGTCGAGCAGGACGACCCGTCGCTCTCGAAGCACGCGCGCCTGCGCGAGGTCAAGACGCACGTTGTCGGCCCGCTCTGCCATGTGCTCTGGCGCTGGACGACCGGCGATGCGGTGGGTGCGAACATGATGACCCGCAACTCCTACGTCCTGAACATGGGCTACGTGATGGAGCGCGCGCCCGTCCGGCCGCAGCGCTCGATCCTCGAAGCGAACATGGGCGGCGACAAGAAGCCGTCCTTCGAGTACTTCCAGAGCGGCCACGGCAAGACCGTTGTCGCCGAGACGACGCTGACCGAGGACGCGGTGCGCCGCGTGCTGCGAACGAGGCTCGAAGACCTCGCCGACTTGGCGTGGGCCGGGACGCACGGCGCGATCGCCTCCGGGATGCAGTCGGTCGCCTTCACGCCTGCGTCCGCGATTGCCGCGATCTTCGCGGCGACGGGCCAGGATCTTGGGATGGTCGGGACGAGCTCGATGTGCCACGGTGCGGCCCGGCTCGTCGAGGACGGGCTGCAGGTCTCGCTCCGGTTGCCCGGCCTCGAGGTGGCGACGATCGGCGGCGGCACCACCCTCCCCTACGCCAGGCGCTGGCTCGAGCTGATGGGCTGCGCCGGCGCGGGGAACGTCTACCGGTTCGCCCAGATCGTGGCTGCCGCGACCCTGTCGCTCGAGATCTCGGCCTCCGCCGCGATGGCCACCGCGGGCTCGGCCGAGTTCTTCCGAGCTCATCACGAGCGCGGCGGGCTTCGCTGATCCGAGTGATGTAGCAGTCGGCACGAGCGGCCGATAACCCGGCGAAAGAGACGACTCTGCGGCCAGGAACGAGGTGAGCGAAATGCTTCGCATCTGGCTGATGGCAATGTTCGCGGCAGCCGTCCTCGTGGTCGTGAAAGACCACGACGTCCTCCACCGCGCCGGTCTCGTCGGCTACTGCACGACCTCGACACGCCCGCCGGGCACAACCGGCTCCTGGCGCGCCTGCGAGAAGGGCGTGATCGACGGCCGCCCGGATCTCTCCCGCCACGCGTGCAGGTCGCGTGGGCAGGACGGCAAGGTCGAGTTCTGGAGCTGCCCCGCCAAGGTCGAGTCGGGCCCGGTCGGCTAGCGTCCCCCGCGTGCTGCGGGAGGTTGCCGAGTATCCGAACTGCTTCGGGCCGCTAGGGCCCGGCAGCGAGCG
>JBIOZO010000029.1:0-6544 GCA_044871215.1 Gaiellaceae bacterium
CACGACGCGCGAGCGCACGTGCAGGCGCTCGTGAGCGCGTTCGACGAGGTCAAGCCGCGGCACGATCCCGTCACGGCGCCGCTGCGCGAGCTTGCACGGCTCGTCCGGCTCGAGGCCGCGAGCGCGCGTCGTGCGGAGGCTTTGGCCGCCGAAGCCCAGCGGGCCGGCGCTCGCGCCGAACGGCTGGCGGAGGAGCTCGCCGAGGCCCGTGAGCGCGCCGACCGGCTCGAGGCCGAGGTCGAGGAGCTCCGCGCGCGGGAGGCCGACTCGAGCGAGCAGGAGCCTGGTCCACACCGCGGCCGGCGTTTTCGCCGCCAGTCGTAGCCCGCGAAATTCCCTCATCCGAGGCATGACCGATTCGCGAGTCGCCCCGATGGTGCTTTCGAGACATACGGACGAACTCAAGCTCTGCGGCCGGGCTCGTCTCTCTCGACTTCTATGGCCGCTGACCGCAAACTCCTCGCCGCCGCTTTTGCCGCCATCGCTTTCCTGACGGCAGGCCCCGCTCGTGGCGCGGTGACGCGCCCGACCCAGACCGCGCCAGCCGCCGGCGCGGTCGTCCAGTTCGTCCCCTCCTTCGCGTGGACGCCGGTCTCCGGCGCCGAGAAGTACGAGTTCCAGATCAGCGCCGACGCCGGCATGAACTCACCGGTGCTCGGTAGCGGCTACGACGACTTCTTCACCAAGAACACGCGAGCGACGCTGAAGAAGACGATCCCGAACGGCACCTACTACTGGCGAGTCCGCTCGACGAACGCGGCCGACGAGGTGTCGAAGTGGACAGAGCCGCGCTCGTTCCGGAAGCTCTGGAACCTGAAGCCCGCGATCCAGTCGCCGAGCTCGGGGGCTGCGCTCACCTTCCCGGCGAACCCGGTCGTGCTCAAGTGGTCGGGCGTTCCGGGCGCGGCGCACTACCTCGTCTCGGCGGCAAGCGACCCGACGCTCGGGTCACTCGTCCTGCGCTACCTGAACCAGGACGACCCGAAGGGCCCGCCGAACGTGGCCGCGACGACCGCGGCGATCACGACGGCGCTCGCTCCCGGTTCGTACTACTGGAGCGTCACACCCGTCGACGCGGAGGGCAACCGCGGCGTCGCTACGTCGGTGGCCTCGTTCAACTGGCTCTGGCCGACCGTCACCACGACGCAACTCGAAGACCTGAACTCCGCGCCCGAGGCGTTCGACCCCCGCTTCTCATGGGGCGCGGTTCCGGGCGCGGCGCGCTACCAGGTCGAGGTGAACGCGTCGGTCGACTTCGCGCCCGGCTCGAAGGTGTGCTGCGCCGGCGACACGATCGCGACCTCGATCTCGCCGACCAAGGTTCTGAAGGACAATGTCTACTACTGGCGCGTTCGCGCGCTCGACCCCGACGGCAACGCCGGCGTCTGGAACTACGGCGGCTCCTTCACCAAGACCTTCGACAAGGTCGCTCCGGCCGGTCCCGTCACCGGCACGAGCATCAAGGACCTGCGCATGCGCGACAACCTGGCCGACCCCGGCACGGACGTCGACACGGGCACGGCCGGCTACCAGACGCGTGTGCCCGTTGTCCGCTGGGACCCGGTTCCGGGCGCCGCCAGCTACGAGGTTCAGATCGCGGACTGGGACACCGGGACCGGCACGTGCGGCTGGGCCACGGCGGACTACCTCAAGAAGACCTCGGTTCCCGAGTGGACGCCGCTCGCCGGGGCAAGTGGCAACCCCGTGGTCTGGCAGGGCACGCTCGCTCAGGACGTCGTGCCACAGATCACGCCGGGCACCTACTGCTTCCGCGTCCGCGCGCGCGCAGACCGCGACGCCGACAACCTCGAGGTCTGGGGCGACTACACGTACCTCCAGAACGGCAGCACGGACTCGACCGGCCCTGTCGGCCCCGCCTTCACGTGGACGGCTTACCCGGACCCGACCGCCGGCACCAACTCTGCGCCGTGCCCCCTCGGCTACCCGTGCGTGGGCGACTACCTCGAGCCGGTGATCGGTTCGACGAACGTCCGCACGCCACTCTTCACCTGGAAGCCGCTGTTCGGCGCGAACAGCTACTTCGTCGTCGTCGCGAAGGACGCCAACTTCAGCAACGTGATCGACGAGGGCTTCACGCGCATCCCGGCCTACGCGCCTCGGACGTCGCTCAAGCCGACGACCTACCCCGACGAGACGACCACCTACTACTGGGCGATCCTGCCGGCGACGCAGGCCAACGGTAGCGACGGGCTCCCGCTCGACCTGCCCAACTCCGCGAAGGGCTCCTTCCAGAAGCAGTCGACGCCTCCGAGCCTGGTCTCGCCGGGCCCGGTGCAGGCCTTCCTCGACCAGCCGACGTTCCGCTGGACGCCGACGCTCGGCGCGCGCCGCTACCGGCTCCAGGTCTCGGCCGATCCGACCTTCGGCGACCCGCTCGACGACGTGGTCACCGACGCCACCTCGTATTCGAGTGACACGACCTACCCCGCCGACACCGTCCTCTACTGGCGCGTCCGCGCCGACGACGAGAACCTGACCGGGCTCACTTGGTCGGCGACGGGAACGTTCCAGAAGAAGCTCGGGGCACCGGTCGCCAGCGCGAGCAACGCGTCGCAGGGGGAGACCCTGCCGGTGTGGGCCTGGAGCTCCGTCCAGGGCGCCGCCTCGTACGACCTCTCGGTCGATCAGCCGGACGGGACGCATCACGACTTCGAGAACATCCGCACCCCCGCCGCGTCGTTCATCAAGATGACCGGCACCGGGGTCTGGCACTGGCGGGTGCGCGCCGAGTTCCCGAAGGACCTGACCGGCACCGTTCCCGGCCCGTACTCGGCGATGCAGTCGTTCACGCGCACGATCGGCGAGCCCGCGAACGCGAAGACCGACAGCGCGCAGGATCACGTCCTGCTGAGCTGGGACCCGCGCCTCGGCGTGAAGGAATACAGGGTGCAGATCGCGTCGACGCCGGACTTCAGCCGGACCGTCGAGACCACGACGACCGACAACCCGAACTACGCGCCGACGATGACGTCGTACAGCTACCAGACGGTCAACGTCCTCTACTGGCGCGTCGCGGGCGTCGACGAGGATCGCAACCAGGGCGACTGGACGCAGGCGCAGACGATCAAGCTGATGCCGCGGCTGAAGGTCTCGATGAGCGGCCTGGCGCGACACAAGCGGATGAGCTCGGTGCGCGTCACGGTGATGAGCGCCACCGGCAAGCGGCTCAAGGGAGCCAAAGTCCGCCTGACCGGCGTGGGGATCCGCGCGGTCGTCAGAAAGACCGACGCCCACGGGAGCATCACCTTCAGGGTGAAGCCGAAGAAGAAGGGCAAGCTGCTCGTGACCGCGACGAAGCCCGGGTACCAGGCGGCCTACGCAGCGCTGAAAGTCCGATGAAGCCCGCGCCCGTCGCGAAGGCTGCGGTTCGGCCGACGCTGACGCGGCGCTTCTGGCGCGTGTTCGAGTACCGCCGGCCGGTTCCGGTGCGGCGGGTGCGCTTCACCACCTAGAGCGCGCAGCTCGGCAGGTGGCTCAGGCCGCGGTTGCCGAGGACAGGCTCTTCGGTCTCGAGCGCGGTGCCGCAGTCGCCGCAGAGGCTCGTCGCGGCCTTCGCCTGGTGGAGGAGGCTCGAGAAGATGTTCAGCGGCAGCTTGGCCGAGCCGAGGTCGAGCGTGAATTTCCCGGTCAGCGTCTCCTGCCCCGGCGCACCGCGTGCGGTGAACTTCTGCACCGGCGCCTGGATCTGTCGCAGCCGCCGAATGTCCGCCCGTGCGAGGGTGATGGCGCGGCGCTGGGCCTGGTTCAGCTTGCAGGCTTTCAGGCCGCCCGGGCTGTCGTGGCCGCCGCAGCCCGCCGCCACGAACGCGAGAAGGCCGACGGCGAGCACGCAGGAGGCCTTCACGCGTCTACTCGCTTCGGACGATGTCGACCGAGATCTCCACCGCCCGCGTGGTCCCACGGTTCTCGAGCCAGTGCAGCGTGTTCCGGTCCTCGGGCCACCCCACACCGGGGCCGTATTCGGTGGCGACGCCGTCGCGGTGGTCGGTGATCGTGCCTTCCAGGATGTAAACGAGACCCGGCCGCTCCTTGTGATTGTGAATCGGTCCGTAGACGGCTCCTGCCTCCATCGTCACCATCCGCATTCGAAGCTGCCGCCCAGCCATTCCCTCGAGCTCAGGCCCGAGATCGAGGGCTGCGAGCAACTCGGTCGTCACGCCTTTCGTCTCTGGCGCGGTCTGTTCGTCGGTCATCGTGCTCTCCTCTTCGAATAGCCGCCGCTTCTAGACCTTAAGGCGCAGGGTTGGCAGCCGCCGGCGGGCTCCGCTTGACAGGCACGCAGCCGCCTCGGGATAGTCGGCCGGGGCAGACAGCAAGAAGGGAGCCGTCATGGCTGAAGAATCCGGCACCGAACCTGAGCTTCGGGACTGCGCGGTCAAATACTTGGAGTCGCTCGGGACGACGCCCGACGAGCTCGCGCGGCGCTATCCGCACACCTACGAGGAGTTCGCGAAGCTGAGTTGCGATCAGATCGACGTGCTCGACCGCATAGGCGCGGCGCTGTCGCAAGACGATCCGAAGGGGGACAACCACAAGGACTCCGGCTACGACGACCCGACGCAAGAGTCCGGCGACAAGTTGAAGAAGTACTTGTACGTCATCCACTAGGCGGGCATGGCTCAACGCGACGAGGGGCACGCGAGGTTTCCCCCGCGAAACGAGCGACGGCGCCGAAGGCGCCGCCGCGAACCGTGTGGAGCGTACCGGGATCGAACCGGTGACCTCCGGCTTGCAAAGCCGGCGCTCTCCCAGCTGAGCTAACGCCCCGATCGATTCAAGTCTAGAGGCGAGAGAAGCCGGCGGGGCCAGCCGCCGGCTTCATCTCGTTTCACGGGGAGAGACCCCGGATCCTTAGGCGGCTCGCGCCAGCCGTTCCTCGTGTCGTGCGCGCTTGATGATCTCGTCGCGGTCGCCGAAGCGCTGCTGCGCCTTGAGCGTCCGCTGCTCGTCCCAGAGCGTCGCGATGCGCTCCTCGAGCTCGTGGAGCTCGTTCGAGAGCGTCGCGTCGTGGCCGTTCGACAGCAGGTGCCAAAGCTCGGAGCGGCGCTCTGAAGCCCCTTCGAGCTCGGTGTGAATTTCAGCCAGTGTTCTCATGCTCTGTAGAACGATCTTTCCGGTTGAGGCATTCCTCAATCCCGCGGCCCGAGCAGGTAGAGGACGATCACGGCCAGTCCGACCACGCCGGCAGCGATCGCGATCCAGGTGAGGGCGGCGGAGCTCACCAAGCGGGACGTAGGGGCGGCCGCCTGATCACCAGCCGCACCGTGAGGAGACCGAAGGCAAAGCCGCCGATGTGCGCGAAGAACGCGGTCCCACCGCCCGACTCGGGGTGCATCACCGAGAAGCCGCCGTCCCAGAGCTGGAAGAGGATCCAGATGCCGAGAAACCACACCGCCTTGATCTCGCGCAGAAAGATGAAGAAGAAGGCGGTCAGGACGCTCGCGTCCGGGAGCAGTACGAAGTAGGCCCCGAGCACCCCGGCGATCGCTCCAGAGGCGCCGATGTTCGGGATGCTCGCGCCCGTCTCGTTGCTGAACCCGAGCGTCACGAAGGTCTGGGTTGCCGTCGCCGCCAGTCCTGCCGCCACGTACCAGACCAGGAAGCGCACGCGGCCCATCGAGTCCTCCACGTTGTTCCCGAAGATCCAGAGGAAGAGCATGTTCCCGCCGATGTGCACCCAGCTGGCGTGCATGAACATCGAGCTGAACGCGCCCTCCCACCAGGGCAGGTGCGGGATCAGCGAGGCGGGCTCGCCGCATGGCCCGTCGACGGTGCACGGGTAGTAGCCGTAACGAAGGACCTCGTGCTCGACTCCGGTCTGAACCTCCCAGATCCAGACGGCCACGTTGGCGGCGATCAACGCGACCGTGACGATCGGGAACGACCGCGTCGGGACGTTGTCCTTGAGTGGGAGCATGGCCCCGCGAGGCTACGAGATCACGAGCGCCAGCAAGGCCTTCTGGGCATGCAGGCGGTTCTCCGCCTCGTCCCAGACGGCCGACTGCGGGCCGTACAGCACGTCCTCGGTGATCTCCTCGCCGTAGTGGGCGGGCAAACAGTGGAGGACGATCGCGTCGTCGTTCGCGAGCCGCACGAGCGACTCGTCGATGCCGAAGCCGGCCAGGTCGCGCAGCCGCCGCTCGCGCTCCTCGTCCTGGCCCATGCTCGTCCAGACGTCGGTGTAGAGGACGTCCGCGCCCTCGGCCGCCTCGCGCGGATCGTGAGTCAGCTCGACGTGGCCGCCGGCCTCCCGCGCGATCCGGACTACCTCGTCCGTGGGCTCGTAGTCCTCGGGGGTGGCGGCCACGAAGCACGCACCGAGCTTGGCGCACGCGACCATCAACGACGCGCAGACGTTGTTGCCGTCGCCGAGGTAGGCGACCCGCACGCCCTCGAGCCGCCCGAGGCGCTCGCGGATCGTCATCACGTCGGCGAGCGCCTGGCACGGGTGCGAGCTGTCGGTGAGGCCGTTGATCACCGGGATCGAGGCGTGCTCGGCGAGCTCCTCGACGTCGTCCTGGGC
>JBIOZO010000030.1:0-3294 GCA_044871215.1 Gaiellaceae bacterium
CCACTCTCCCGAGCACGTCGTGCACGTCGCAGCGTAGGAGCGTCCGGTTCGCAGGTGCAAAACGCCGTGGCGCACGTACTGGAACTTGCGCCAGTTCTTCTGCGGGCGGTCGTCGTACCAGATGCGCCGCGTCCACACCTTTTCCCGGAAGTGCTTGAAGCGGTCCTGCCAAACGAGGTGATACCCCTTGCCCGCGATCGGGCCAGGGGCGCGGGCAGCAAGAGTCACACGATCCGTTCCCCTTGCGGATGGGCCCTCGCCGACGGAAGCGGACGCGGAAGCGGAGAAGGCGGCGAAGGCGGCGACGGTGACGACGAGCTTGAGGAGGGGCCGGCTCAAGTCGGCCGCGACTATAGCCCCCGGCCGGGACGTTTCCCACAAAAACGAGCCAAGTTTACGGAATGCTTTCGTGGATTGGCAGAATTTTTTCTGACGCCTGGGCGGTCTCCACGTCGTTCGCACGGGATCGTAAACCGTCCTTTCGGTCAGTCGGATTTCGCTTGGTTGGTTGGTAGTCTCGGCTCTTGCGGACTGGTTGCGCGGTGGTTTGCACAACCAGGGAGAGGGAGGTTGGGACGACAAGAAAGCGGCCACTTTGGCCGCGCTGCTACAGCGCGGCCGTGTCCGGGACGGCACCATCGCTTGCCCCAGGGCATGCCGTTGCCCCGGCCGCGTCGCGACGTGATCGGAAATGAGTCAGGCGACCGCTGACAACGCCCCGGACGTCGAGCTCGCAACCGTCCACCCGCATGCTCTTCGCTGGCCGGCGAGCCGGCCGCGGGTCTGGCCGCACCTTTCGTTTGCCACCGACGGCGCCATGCTCGCGACGGCGCTCGTCGTCGGCGGGGCCTGGGCCCGCGCGACGTCCTCCTCCTTCTCTCTCTCCTGGGCGCTCGTCCTCTTGGTGCTCACGCTTGCCTCGCTCAACCGCAGGCATCTCCATCGCCCCCCTCTCCACCTACGCGTTATCGACACTCTCGCCGCCGTCCTCGTCGCGGCCGCCCTCGCGATCTCGGTGACGGTCACGCTGCGCGTGCTTCTCTCCGCCTCGGACGGGATCGGGCCCGAGACCGTCAAGCTCGGCGTGCTGGCGGCCATCTTCGTCGGGGCGGGGCGAGCAGCCCTCACGCTTCGCGAGCGGCGCGCACGGCGACTCGGCCTCTCGGGGTCGAGAGCGCTGATCGTGGGCGCCGGGGAGGTCGGGCGCCGCCTCGCGAAGCGTCTCGTCGAGACGCCGGAATTCGGCCTCCACCCGGTCGGCTTTCTGGATAAGGAGCCGCTCGAAGCACGCGAAAACGACGTGCCGCTCGCCGTCTTGGGCGCGAGCTGGGACTTCGACCGCATCGTCGAGGAGCAGGGGGTCGAGGACGTCGTCTTCACGTACTCGAACGCGCCGGCCGACGTCTACCTGCGGCTCGTGAAGCGGGCTCACGAGCTGGGCCTGCGCACGTCGGTCGTCCCACGTCTCTTCGAGAAGACGACGGAGGCCACGAGCCTCGTGTCTCTCGGCGGGCTGCCGCTCGCGACCGGCCACGCGCGTCATCCGAAGGGCTGGGAGTTCGGCGCGAAGTACGCCGTGGACAGGGCGCTGGCCGTTTCCGCGCTCGTCGTCTTCGCGCCGCTCTACGGGATCCTCGCGCTCGCCGTCCTAATCTCCCTGGGCCGGCCGATCTTCTACCGCCAGGAGCGCGTGGGGCTGGACGGCGAGCGCTTCGCGATGCTGAAGTTCCGCTCCATGCGCCCTCCCGATCCGACCGAAAACGAGGAGAGCAACTTCGTTCTTCCGGACGACACGGCGCCCGGCGGCGTCGAGGGCGACGACCGGCGCACCCGTGTCGGCATGATCATCCGGGCATTCTCGCTGGATGAGCTCCCTCAACTCCTCAACGTCGCGAAGGGCGAGATGAGCTTCGTGGGCCCACGTCCCGAACGGCCGGAGTTCGTCGAGCAGTTCGAGCTCCGCATCCGCGGCTACGGCGACCGCCACCGCGTGAAGTCGGGCATCACAGGCTGGGCGCAGGTGCACGGGCTGCGGGGCCAGACGTCGATCGCAGACCGGGCCGAGTGGGACAACTACTACATCGAAAACTGGTCGCTCTGGCTCGACCTCAAGATCCTGCTCCTGACGGCCGCCGCGGTGCTCCGTGTCCGCAGCGTCGAATGAGGAGCCGACGCACGGCGTAGCCTAGGGCCATGGGCGAGCAAGCCTATCCAGACCGCCGGGGCGCCCTGCGCTGGGGGTGGATCGGGGCGGGCGCCGCCCTCGCTTCGTTGCTCGGCTACGCCCTGCAGCGCCAGCTTGCCTACGTCTCGAGGCCGGCCTGGGTCGGCGAGATCGAGTTCTACGGGATTTCCGCGGCGCTCGCGTTCCTCGCGCTCACCGTCGGGGCCGTCACGGCCTGGCCGCCGCCGGGCGAGCGCCGCGCCTCGCCGTGGGCGTGGGTCGCCCTCGCAGCGGCGCTGGTCTCCGCGCTCGGCTACGTCGTGCAGACGATCTTCGACCACGTCTTCGTACCGCCCGTCGTCGCGCGCGACGAATTCTACGGCGCCTTCATCGCACCCGGCTGCCTCGCATTGCTCTCGGGTGCGGCGGCGACCATCGTCGGGCGCGGCCGTAGCGACCTCACGTTGAGCCTTGGCTTCATCGCCGTCGCCTACGTCCTCCTCGCCCAGCTCGCCCAGTCGTTATGGGATTGACGGCTTCCCCCACCTCGACCGAGCCCGGCTCCGTCCGCGCATCCTCCCTCCGCGTCGGGGACTTCGTCGAGGTCCGGAGCGAGGAGGAGATCCTCGCCACGCTCGATGCGATGGGAAAGCTCGACGAGCTTCCGTTCATGCCTGAGATGCTCGCCCACTGCGGCAAGCGCTACCGTGTCAGCGCGCGCGCCTACAAGGCTTGCGACACGATCACCTGGAGGCAGCTCCGCAAGATGGAGAGCGCCGTGCACCTCGAGGACCTGCGCTGCGACGGCTCGGCGCACGGCGGGTGCCAGGCCGGCTGCCTCCTCTACTGGAAGGACGCCTGGCTCAGGCGCGTGGAGGACGAGGAGCCCGATGCGGCGACCCATCCTGCGGAGGCCGGACAGGCCACGAGGGAAACCCTCTTCGCCGAAGCGGATCGTCCGGACCCCGAGGGTGGCGGGGAGCGCGTCTACTCCTGCCAGGCAACGCAGCTTCTGCGCGCGACGACGCGCACGCTCAAGTGGTGGGAGCCGGAACAGTACGTAGAGGACGTGCGCTCCGGGAACGCGCCTGTCCCGAACGTCCTCCGAGGGCTCCTCGTCGGCTTCTTCA
>JBIOZO010000031.1:0-3283 GCA_044871215.1 Gaiellaceae bacterium
CGCTGCGCGACGACCAGGCGGTGGTCGGCTTCGCCGGCGGCCCGTTCACCGTCGCCGGCTACTTGATCGAGGGCAAGCCCTCGCGGGACTTCAAGTCGACGAAGGCGTGCATGTACTCGCAGCCCGAGGTGTGGCACGCGCTGATGGAGAAGCTCGCTGAGACGTTCGCGCTCTACGTGGCTGCGTGCGCCGGGGCCGGCGCCGATGCGATCCAGGTCTTCGACTCCTGGGCGGGCGCGCTCTCGGTGGACGATTACCGCGAATTCGTGGCGCCGTACTCCGCGCGCGTGCTCGAGGCGGTCGAGGTGCCGACGATCCACTTCGCCACAGGCGACGCGCACCTGCTGGAGGAGCGCGCGGCCGTGGGCGGCGACGTGATCGGCGTCGACTGGCGCGTCCCGCTCGACGTGGCGTGGGAGCGCGTTGGCCTCGACCGCGGCATCCAGGGCAACCTCGACGGCGCCGTGCTGCTCGGTCCGTGGGAGCGGGTCGAGGAGGGGACTCGACGTGTGTTGGAGCAGGCGGCCGGGCGGCCGGGCCACATCTTCAACCTCGGCCATGGCGTGCTGCCGGAAACCGACCCCGACTTGCTCGGCCGGCTGGTGCGGCTCGTCCACGAGTCGACCCTGGTTGCAGCATGAGCGATGCCGTCGTCCTGATGGCGTACGGCTCGCCGGCGACCGCCGAGGACATCCGCCCGTACTTCGAGGACATCCGCGGAGGCCGCCCCGTCTCGGACGAAGCGGTCGCCGAGCTGGCGGAGCGCTACCGGCGGATCGGCGGGCTCTCGCCGCTCGACGAGCTGACCGAGGCGCAGCGCGCCGCGCTCGAGCGGGAGCTCGGCGTTCCGGTCTTCGTCGGGATGAAGCACTGGCAGCCCCGGATCGCCGAGGCCGTCGACCGCGCGCTCGACGGCGGCGCGACGCGGCTGATCGGCGTCGTGCTGGCGCCGCACTTCTCGCGCATGTCGGTCGGCGAGTACCGCGAGCGGCTCGACGCGGCGCTCGACGGCCGCGAGGCCGAGCTCGTGCTCGTCGAGAGCTGGCACGATGACCCGGCATTCGTGGACGTCGTCGCGTCGCGCGTCCGCGGCACCGCTGCCTGGGTGATCTTCACCGCCCACTCGCTGCCGGAGCGGATTCTCGCCGACGGGGATCCGTATCGGGAGCAGCTGCTCGAGACCTCGCGCCTGGTGGCCGACCGCGCCGGGCTCGGCGAACGCTGGTCGTTCGCGTTCCAGAGCGCGAGCCCGACCGGCGAGCCCTGGCTCGGGCCGGACATCCTCGACGAGCTCGAACGCCTTCAGGGCGAGGGCATCGATCGCGTGCTCGTCGCGCCCGTCGGCTTCGTTTCCGACCACCTCGAGATCCTCTGGGACCTCGAGATCGAGGCTCGCGAGAAGTGCGAAGAGCTCGGGCTGAAGTTCGAGCGGATGCCGTCCATGAACGACGACCCCGCCTTCGTCGCCGCGCTGGCCGGCGTGGTCGAGCGGGCGCGGGTGGCAGAGCCGGCGATCCCGGGCAAAGGCCTCTCGTGAGCTCGCGCACCTGCCCCGACTGGCCGATGCTGATGGAGGTCGCGCCGGAGTTGCAGTTCATGCACTACACGGTCGCCGAGGCGAAGCTGCCGTCGGACGCGCTGGCCGAGCTGCAGGACGTATCCCTGCAGGACGTGGCCGTCTGCGCCGATCTCGACCACAACGTCTTCTACGCCGCGCACACCGACCCGGAGGTCGCCGAGGCGCTACGAGGGTCGCACTGGTTCGAGCTGCGCGAGTGGTCGACCCGCGGCCCCGGTACCGCCGTCTAGGCCCCGAAGCGGCGCTCGAGTACCTCGGCGAGCGGCCTCGTGTTGAGCACGTCCGACGGCCCGGCGCCTCCGCGCCGAGCCGTCGCGACGGACATCTCGATGTTCCCGAGCCCGCGCGTCGAGTGGGCGTCGGTGGAGCAGACGATCGTGACGCCCGCCTCGCGCGCCAGGCGAACGTGCTCGTCGCGTAGGTCCAGCCGGTTCGCGAGGCCGTTCACCTCGACGGCGCGGCCCTGCTCGGCGAGCCGGGCGAAGACGGCCTCGAGGTCGGTCGCGTTCGGCGGCCGGTGGTTGATCAGCCGACCGGTCGGGTGGCTGAGGCAGCTGACGTAGGGCGACTCGAGCGCGGTCAGCACGCGCCGCGTCAGCTCCTCGCGCGAGCCGCGCTGGCCGCCATGGACGCTCGCCTGCACCCAGTCGAGCCCGGCGAGCACCTCGTCGGGCAGGTCGAGCTCGCCGTCTCGGCGGATGTCGCACTCGGTCCCGTGCAGGAGACGGAACGGCGCGAGCTTCTCGTTCGCAGCCGCGACCTCGTCGGCCTGGCGTCGGACGGCGTCGGCGTCGAGGCCCTGGACGGCGCCGACGCTGACCGTGTGGTCGCAGATCGCCAGGTACTCGTAGCCGCGGTCACGGGCGGCCATGCCCATCTCGAGGATCGTCGCCTTGCCGTCCGACCAGGTCGAGTGGCAATGGAGGTCGCCGCGGATCTGGCCGACCTCGACCAGCGGCCCGCTCGCGGGGACGCCGGCCTCGCGGAGCTCGGGCGGCACGAAGGCGAGGCCGAGCGCGGCGAAGACGCCCTCTTCGTCGGCCGCGTCGGGAAGGGGCTCGTGCGCGGTGACCCACTCCGGCGAGCCGGTCGCGCGGACGAGCTCGGTGCCGAGGCGTTCCGGCTCGGCGACGACCAGCTCGATCGGCACGCCCTCGACGGTCACGCCGAGCGCCCGCCGCTCGCCGCGCTCGACGACCGCCACGATCTCGGGCAGGGCCTCGAAGCGCTCCAGCACGGAGATGTCGCCCGCGACGACCACGGCCAGGCGCTCGGAGGCGTCGCACCAGCGGCGCGGGTCGCCGGCGGCGATCCCGCCGAGCGCCTCGGCGATCGACTCCGCGAGCGGGCGGCTGCGGGTAAGGAGCAACGGCCGGAGTGCAACGCTACGCGTTCCAGGATCACGGGCCAGTGCAGCCCGCAGCTTGCGCTCCGTCTCGGGCCCGATCCCCGGCACCTCCTGGAGCCGGCCCGCCTCGGCCGCCTCGCGCAGCTCCCCGAGCGTGCGTACGCCGAGCACCTTCCCGATCTCGAGCATGCGCTTGACCGAGACGCCGAGGAAGCGCGCGACCCCGGCAAGCTCAGGCGAGACGTCGCGCTCGAGCTCGCGCAGCTCCTCGATCTCGCCCGTCTCGACCAGTTCGCGCAGGCGGCGCTCGATTCCCGGGCCGATCCCGCGCAGCTCGCGGACGCGACCCTGGCGCA
>JBIOZO010000032.1:0-3960 GCA_044871215.1 Gaiellaceae bacterium
ACGCGACGAGCGGCATGTACGCGGCGAACGCGAAGGCGCTGCCGGTGCTCGCGCAGCCGTACGCGACCGAGGCGCCGGAGGTCGAGGCGCTGCTGCGCTTGAACGAGGCCGGTCTACGCGTGGACGAGGTCCCGGTCGAGATGCGCGAGCGCGCCGGCGGCGAGTCGAAGCTGCGCGGGGTCAAGTCGATCCTCGTGGTGGTGACCGTGATCGGGACGCTGTTCACGTTCCTGCGGCGGCGGCGCTGATGCGCCTCGTCGCGGTGCTCGGCTACTCGGGCCGCCGCAAGGAGGAGCTTCACGCGGTCTGCGAGGCGCGGGTTCGCCACGCCGAAACGCTCGCTGCCGACGCGGTGCTGCTGAGCGGCGAGGCGGAGCTGATGCATGGTGCCTGGCGCGGCCGCCACGTCGAGCGCGACCCGCGCGCCCGCAACACGCGCGAGAACGCCCGCGGTGTCGCCGAGGCAGCACGCCGGCTCGGTGCGGACGAGGTCGTGGTCGTCACCTCGGGCTGGCACGCCTTCCGCGCCCGCACGCTCGTGCGCGCGGCGCTCGCCGACCCGGCCGTTGAGGTCACCAGCTCGTCGCCGCCCAGTCCCAGGCCCGTGCGGCTACTCGCACGCGAGGCAGCCTGCCTGGCAGCCCTGCCGCTGCAGCTACTGGCGGTGCAGCGTGCTGATCAGCGCGTCGGTCGGCGCCCAGTAGGCGGCGCGCGCGGCCGCTGACGAGCTCAGCGGCGCCAGGTGGTCGGCGGTGAAGTCGCCGTGGGCCCGCGCGATGTTCAGCTCGAGCTGGCTACCGGGGAAGCCGGCGTTTCGCAGCCGCTGGAGCAGGAGGCCCGCGCCGTCCGCCCCGTGCGGGTCCTTCTCGCTGATGATCACGGCCATCACCGTTCGCGGCCGCAGCGGGCTGAGGTCGACCGGGTACGACGTCTCGCCGTAGGGCACCGGGTTGACGCTCTCGACCGCGTCGGGCACCGGCACGTGCTTGCGGGGCGCGACCGCTGCGTACTCGACGGCGAGCGCCGCGCCGCGCGAGTAGCCGAGCGCCAGCACCGGCAGCCCCTTCAAATCGAGCCGGCCGCTGGCGCGCTGGATGCCCGCGATCGCCGGCGCGAGCACGGCCGGGCTGTAGACCTGCTCATAGCGCGGGTAGACGACCACCGCGCCGTGCTTGACCAGGTGGTCGATCCACTGCCGGTGGTTGGCCGGCGTCGCTTCGGTCTCGCCGCCCTGGCCGTGGAAGAAGATCACCAGACGCTTCGGCGTCCCGGCGGGGCGGAAGATCCACGCGCCCTTTGCCTCGGTGGTGTGCAGCCCCTCGACCGTCGGCCGCGTCGAAACCGCCGTGCCGCCCCCGCCGCCGCAACCGGCGACCACGAGGAGCACGGCGAGGACGACCGGGGTCAGGGCCGCTCTCACGTGCTCATTTCGACTCCGAGGAGCCGTAAAGGGTTAGTCGCGCGTCAGGCGGGCTCTGCCGGTGCCGGCGGCGCGTCGCCGGGCGCGTCGAGCTGCTCGTTCGGCGGGCCGAGCCAGTCGGGCTGCTCGATCTCGCCGTTCTTGATCGCCTCGCGCTTCTCCTGCTTCGCCTGCCGCTTGAGCGTGCGCTTCTCCTCGATGGCCCGCTCGCGGTTCCGCTTGTTGATGGTCTGCTGCCGCTTCTTCGTCGCCATCCAATCCTCCTAGTGTCGAATTCCGCGCCCGCCGCTGCGCATCCTCGCCCGCCGAGCCACGACGTCGGGCTCGAAGACGACGTTCTGCGCCTGCCGCTCGCCGTCGCTCTCGTCGACCTCGAACGTGACCACCTTGTGGGCGCACCGTCCCTCGGGCTTCTCGCCCTTTGCGAACCCCTTGCCCGCGACCGCGAGCCGCTCGCCTTCGTCGGTCATGATGAAACCGTAGTCCTTGACCTCGTTGAACCAGAGCATCTGGCCCCGCATCGGCGAGTCCTTTCCGTAGGAGACGGCGCGCGCCGCGCCTGCGACGCGCGCCCGCACTCGCTTAACCGCCCACCTGCACGACGTTCTTCGCCTCGGGGCCCTTGGCACCCTCGGCGGCCTCGTACTCGACCTTCGCGCCCTCGGGGAGAGACTTGTAGCCCTCGCCGGAGATCGCGGTGTGGTGGACGAAGAGGTCCTTGCCGCCGCCGTCGTCCGGGGTGATGAACCCGTAACCCTTAGCGTCGTTGAACCACTTCACTGTTCCTGTCGCCATAGAAAAACACCTCCTCTACCTGCTCGCGAACGGTAGATGGGAGGCGTTGGGCCGACCAGGTACTCGCTCTGTGGAGGCTCAAGCCTAACAACAGTCGCGCTGACAGCCCGCCTCGAGCGCTAGGCGAGCGGGAGTGTGAAGGCCACGCGGGCGCCGCCTTCGAGGCGGTTCTCGGCCCAGATCGTGCCCCCATGAGCCTGCACGAGACCCTGCGCGATCGCGAGGCCGAGGCCCGCGCCGCCGCTCGCACGGTTGCGGGACTCGTCGTCGCGCCAGAAGCGCTCGAACATCCGCTGCGGTGCGCCGGGAGCGAGGCCGGACCCGTCGTCCTCGACGAGGACGAGCGCGTGACCGTCGTCGGCCTGCACGACGACCGCGACGGCGCCCTCGGCGCGCGTGTGCCGCACGGCGTTCGTCACGAGGTTGAGCAGGACGCGCTGCACCTTGTCGGGAGCGACGTGGACGAGCGGGTTGCCCTCGACGTGCGACTCGAGCCGCACGCCGCGCGAGCGCGCGTCCGCCTGGAGCGCCTCGAGGCACGAGCTCACGAGCTCGCCGATCGAGGCGTCGCGCAGCTCGAGCGCAAGCGCGCCCGAGTCGATTCGCGCGAGCTCGAAGAGGTCCTCGACGAGACCGGAGACCAACTCGGTCTGCGCACGGATCGCCGGCAGGTACTCGGTCGGCTCGGCGAGACCGTCCTCGAGCGCCTCGACCATCGCGCGCAGCGAGGCGAGGGGCGTCCGCAGGTCGTGGCTCGCCCACGCGACCAGCTCGCGGCGGGCGTCGAAGAGCTGCTCGAGGTTCGCGGCCATCTCGTTGAACGACGCCCCCAGCTCACGCAGCTCCTTCGGGCCGGACTCCGAGGCCCGCGCGGTCAGGTCGCCGCCGGCCAGGCGCTTCGAAGCCAGGCGCAGCCGGTCGAGCGGTCGCAGGATCTTCCGCCCCAGGAGCAGTGCCCCGACGAGAGCGCACAGCGCCGAGGCGACGACGATCGCCCAGAACTTCCGCTCGTCGTGCATCCCGAACATCACGACTCCCGAGCCGACGACCGTCACCAGGGGCAGGCAGACGGCGGCCACCGCGAGGAGCGCGAGCTGCCAGCGGATACTCATGCGCGCAATCGGTAGCCGACGCCCCAGACCGTCTCGAGGAGCTGCGGATCCGATGGGTCTGCCTCGACCTTCTCGCGCAGGCGGCGCACGTGGACGGTGACGGTGCCGGTGTCGAGCGCGGCCGAGTAGCCCCAGACGCGGTGCATTAGTTGGTCGCGCGAGAAGACCCGGCCCGCGTTCGAGGCCAGGAACCAGAGCAGGTCGAACTCCTTGGCCGTCAGCGCTAGCTGCTCGCCTTCGCGGCGCGCCTCACGCGTCGCCGCATCGAGCGCGAGCGGCCCGACCGCGACCTGCTCGACGGGCGGCCCGCCGGAGCGCGCCCGCCGCAGGACGGTCCTCACGCGCGTCGCGAGCTCGCGCGGCGAGAACGGCTTCGTGACGTAGTCGTCCGCGCCGAGCTCTAGGCCGACGATCCGGTCGGCCTCCTCGACCCGGGCGGTGAGCAGGATCACCGGCAGCTCCGAGCTCGACCGGATCCACCGGCAGAGATCGAGCCCGTTCGTCTCGCCGGGAAGCATCACGTCGAGCAGCACGAGGCTCGGCTCCTCGGTCTCGATCATCTGTCGCGCGCCGTCGCCGTCGGCGGCGGTTACGACCCGGTGTCCGTCGCGCTCCAGGTAGCGCGAGACGACG
>JBIOZO010000033.1:0-6553 GCA_044871215.1 Gaiellaceae bacterium
GTCGGCCGAGGCCGCCCGGCTGCGGCGGGACGTCTGGGCCGTCTCCGGCTGGTAGCCGGTGGAACGCGGCTGGCGAGGGCAGGCGAAGCGCTACGGCGCGCCGGCCGCCTTCCTGCTCGCGGTCACCGTTGCCGTCCTGCTCGTGCGCTCCGGCCTGCAGAGCGACGCCGCCCCGGCGACGACCGCGGTGCGCACGCAGACGGTCTCACCGCCGCCGCCGTCCACGACGGCCGTCCCGGCCAAGCGCCGCCGCTTCTACCAGCTGCGCGCGGGCGAGACGCTCAGCGACGTTGCGATCAGGTTCGACACGACGGTCGCGCAGCTCCTCGTGCTCAACCCGGGTGTGCAGCCGACGAACCTGACCGTCGGACAGCGCATCCGGGTCAAATGAGGCGACGCTTGCGGCGCCGCCTCAGGACGGACGGGCTTGCCCGTCCGTCCGTCTGAAAGGACCGGTCGAGGCGCTGATGCCGTTCCCACGGCAAGTAAGATCGCCCCCGTTTGAAGGGCCTCCTCCTCGCCGCCGCGGCCCTCGCGCTCGCGGCTCCCGTGCTCGCCGCTCCGCCGAAGGTGACGGGCCGTGCCTTCGTCGTCGAGAACGGCGCTACCGGGGAGGTGCTCGCGGCCCGCAGCGCTCGGGCTCGCGTGCCGATTGCGAGCATCACGAAGCTGATGACGGTGCTGCTCACCGTCGAGCGCACGAAGCCTTCCGACGTCGTCACGGTCAGCGCGCGTGCCGCGGGCGTCGGGGAGTCGAGCGCAAACCTGCGGGCCGGCGAGCGGCTAACCGTGCGCGATCTGCTCGAGGCCGCGCTGATCCAGAGCGCCAACGACGCGGCCGACGCGCTCGCCGACTACGTCGGCAAGGGCGACGAGGCCCGCTTCGTCGCGCTGATGAACCAGCGGGCGCGCCAGCTCGGGCTGCGGAACACGCACTACGCCCGGCCGGACGGCCTCGACGCCGCGGGCCACGTCTCGAGCGCGCACGACGTGACCCTGCTTGCGCGGATCCTGATGCACCGCCCGCTCGTCAGGCAGATCGTCCGCCAGCGGGCAGCCTCGATCTCGGGCGGGAGGACGCTGCACACCTGGAACGACTTGCTTTCGACCTATCCCGGGATCTTCGGCGTGAAGACGGGACACACCTCGAACGCCGGCTGGAACGAGGTCGCGGCGGCGCGGCGAGGCTCGGTGACCGTGTACGCGACGCTGCTCGGCAGCCCGGACCGCGAAGAGCGCAATGAGGACCTGGCGAAGCTGCTCGACTGGGGCTTCTCCCGCTACCGCTCGGTGCGCGTCGTGGCGAAGGGGCGCGAGTACGCGCGGGCGGCGGTCGGCTACGGGCGCGAGCCGGTCGCGCTCGTCGCCGCGGCCTCGCTGACGCCGTCGCTGCGGGTCGACTTCCCTCTCGTCCGCCGCGTGGTCGCGATGGACGCGGCAGATCTGCCCGTCGCCCGGGGGCAGTCCCTCGGACAGGTCCGGATCTACCAGCGCGGCAAGCTGGTCGGCGCCGTGCCACTCGTCGCTTCCCGCTCGGTCTCGCGCCCCGGCCTCGCCGGCCGCGCCGGCTGGTACGCGACACGTACGCTGCACCACATGGCCGGGTGGTTTTCGCCCTGATCGTCACGGTCACCATGAACGCGGCGATCGACCGCACGCTCACCGTCCCGAACTTCCAGCGCGGCCAGCGCCACCGCGCCAGCGCGGGTCTCACGCTCGCGGGCGGCAAGGGGATCAACATCGCGCGGGCGCTGAAGCGGCTCGGCGTCCCCGTCGTCGCCACCGGCCTCGCCGGCGGCCGCACCGGCACGCGGATCGTCGAAGAGCTGACGGCCGAGGCGATCCTGAACGACTTCGTCCGCATCGACGACGAGTCGCGCACCTCGACCGCGATCGTCGACCCGACCGGCGGCAGCTACACGGAGGTGAACGAGTGGGGCCCGCACGTCTCGAGCGAGGAGCTCGAGATCCTGCTCGAGAAGCTCGTCTACCTCTCGCAGGGCGCCGGGTACGTCGTCTTCGCCGGGTCACTCCCCCGTGGGATCGACGACGGCTTCTATGCGGAGGCGGTGCGCGAGCTCAACCGCCGCGGCGCTCACACGGTCCTCGACTCGGAGGGCGAGCCGCTGCGCCTGGGCGTGCAGGCCGAGCCGCTGCTCGTCTCCCCGAACGAGCGCGAGGCAGAGGCGCTCGTCGGCCAGGAGTTCAACGACGACGACGACTATCTGACCGGCCTCGAGACGATCGCCGAGCTCGGCGCGCGCAACGTTCTGATCACCCTCGAGTCGGGGTGCTGGGCGCTGCTGCGCAACGACCGCGAGCCCACGCGCTACCGCGCCGCCGCGCCGAAGGTCGATCCGCTCTCCGCGGTGGGGTCGGGCGACGTGCTGCTCGCCGCCTTCGTCGCCGCCCGGCTCGACGGGCGCTCGGACGAGGAGGCCCTGCGCGCCGCCGTCGCCGCCGGCGCCGCGTCGACGCTCGAGATCGGCGCGGGCAGGTTCGAGCCGCGGGAGTCCGGCCGGCTGATCGGCTCGGTCGAGGTCGCCCAGCTGGAGCCCGTCGGGAGCGAATGAGGCCGTCTGAGCACGTTGGTACGATCGCCGTCCACTTGAGAGACGGCGGTCAGAACAGTTTTTCGGCCCAGGCGATCGCAAAGGCGCCTGGGCCGTTTTGCATCCAGGGGAGGTAGTGGTGGAAATCGAGATCGGGCGAGGGAAGAAGGCACGGCAGGCGTACGGGTTCGACGACATCGCGATCGTGCCGTCCAGGCGGACGCGCGACCCGCAGGACGTCGACATCGGTTGGAAGCTCGGCCCGCACCTGCTCGAGCTACCGCTCCTCGCCTCGGCCATGGACGGGGTCGTCTCGCCGCAGGTCGCAATCGAACTCGGCAAGCTCGGCGGGCTGGGCGTGCTGAACCTGGAAGGCATCTTCACGCGCTACGAGCGGCCGAACGCCGAGCTGGCGAAGATCTCGAAGCTCCCCAAAGAGCAGGCCACGAGCGGGATGCAGAAGATCTACGAGCGCCCCGTCGAGCCGAAGCTGATCGCCAAGCGGATCGAGGAGATCAAGGAGGCGGGCGTACTCGCCGCGGGCTCGCTGACGCCCCAGAAGGTTCGCGATCATTACGAAATCGCGCTCGAGTCCGGCCTTGACGTGCTCGTCATCCAGGGCACGGTGGTCTCGGCCGAGCACGTCTCCTCGAACGGCCACGCGCTGAACCTGAAGGAGTTCATCGCCTCGCTGCCGATCCCGACCATCGTCGGCGGCTGCGCCTCGTACCAGACGGCGCTCCACCTGATGCGGACCGGCGCTGAGGGCGTGCTCGTCGGCGTCGGCCCGGGCCAGGCATGCACGACGCGGGGCGTGCTCGGCGTGGGCGTGCCGCAGGCCACCGCGATTGCCGACGCGGCCGCGGCGCGGGTGCAGCATCTGCTCGAGACCGGCAAGTACGTGAATGTGATCGCCGACGGCGGCATGCGCACCGGCGGCGACATCTCCAAGGCGATCGCCTGCGGCGCCGACGCGGTGATGATCGGCTCGCCGCTCGCCCGCGCGAAGGAGGCCCCCGGGCGCGGCTTCCACTGGGGCATGGCGACCTTCCACCCGACGCTTCCGCGCGGGGCTCGCGTGGCGGTGGATCAGAACGCGACGCTCGAGGAGATCGTGATCGGGCCGGCCCGCGAGAACGACGGCACGCTCAACCTGATGGGCGCCCTCCGCACGTCGATGGCGACCTGCGGCTACGAGTCGGTGCACGACTTCCAGAAGGCCGAGGTGATGCTCGCGCCGTCGATCAAGACCGAGGGCAAGTCCCTCCAGCAGGCCCAGCGGATCGGGATGGGGTAGTGGCGGAGGTCCTGCACTTCCCCGAGCCGGAGCCATCGGCGGAAGAGCGCCCCGTGCTGGTGCTGGACTGCGGCGGCCAGTACGCGCAGCTGATCGCTCGTCGGGTGCGCGAGGCCCGCGTCTACTCGGAGCTCGTTCCGCACTCGATCTCGGCAGCGGAGGCGCGGGCAAAGCGGCCGAGGGCGCTGGTGCTCTCCGGCGGCCCGGCGTCGGTCTATGCCGCGGGCGCGCCGAAGGTCGACCCGGGGCTTTTCGAGCTGGGCGTGCCGACGCTCGGCATCTGCTACGGCATGCAGCTGATGGCCCAGGAGCTGGGCGGCACCGTCGAGCGCACCGGTGTCTCCGAGTTCGGCAAGACCGACGTGCGGGCGGAGCCGGAGAGCGCGCTCTTCGCAGGCCTCGGCGCCGAGCAGACCGGCTGGATGAGCCACCGCGACTCGGTCACCGCGCCGCCGGCCGGCGCACGCGTGACCGCCGGCTCGCCGGCAGCGCCGATCGCGGCCTTCGAGGATTCGGAGCGCGGCCTCTACGGCCTGCAGTTCCACCCCGAGGTCGTGCACACGCCCCACGGCCATGAGGTGCTGAAGAACTTCCTCTACGGCGTGGCAGACGCGCCGCCGACCTGGACGGCAGCAGCCGTGATCGAGGAGCAGGTCGAGCGCGTTCGGGAGCAGGTCGGCTCGGAGCGCGTCCTGTGCGCGCTGTCGGGCGGCGTCGACTCGGCCGTCGCGGCGCTGCTCGTGCACAAGGCGATCGGCGACCAGCTCGTCTGCGTGTTCGTCGACCACGGCTTCCTGCGCAAGGACGAGGCGGCGCAGGTCGTCGAGACGTTCGAGGGCCACTTCCACGTGCCGCTCGTGCACGTCGAGGCGCAGGAGCGCTTCCTCGGGCGGCTGGACGGCGTCTCGGACCCGGAGGAGAAGCGCAAGGCGGTCGGCGAGGAGTTCATCCGCGTCTTCGAGGAGGAGTCGAAGCGCCTCGGCGAGGTGAAGCACCTCGTTCAGGGGACGCTCTACTCGGACGTGATCGAGTCCGGCGGGGACGACTCGGTTGCGGCGACGATCAAATCGCACCACAACGTCGGCGGGCTGCCCGAGGACATGGAGATGGAGCTCGTCGAGCCGCTGCGCCTGCTGTTCAAGGACGAGGTGCGGCGCGTTGGCGAGGAGCTGGGGCTGCCTGAGCGGATGGTCTGGCGCCAGCCCTTCCCCGGCCCGGGCCTGGCGATCCGGATCATCGGCGAGGTGACCCGTGAGCGGCTCGAGATTCTGCGCGAGGCCGACGCGATCCTGCAGGAGGAAGTCCGCCGCGCCGGGCTCTACCGCGACCTGTGGCAGTCCTTCGCGGTGCTGCCGGCGATCCGGTCGGTCGGCGTGCAGGGCGACGAGCGGACCTACGGCTACCCGGTAGTGGTCCGGGCCGTCACGAGCGACGACGCGATGACCGCCGACTGGGCGCGGCTGCCCTACGACCTGCTCGAGACGATCTCGTCGCGAATCGTGAACGAAGTGCCCGCGGTGAACCGCGTCGTGCTCGACGTGACGTCGAAGCCGCCGGCCACCATCGAGTGGGAATAGCTCAGCGCCCGGGATCGACCTGGGAGCTGGCCGCGGGGTAGAGCGCACGCACCTGGTCGGCGTACGCGCTCAGCTGCTGCGCGAGCCCTGAGTCGGTCAGCTCGAGCACGTTCTCCGCGTTCTTCTCGCCCGAGTGCGAGAGGTTGAACGAACCGACGAAGACCGTGTCGTCGGCGATCACCACCTTGGCGTGCATGAAGTTGTGCAGCGTGCCGGTCGGCTGCCACGGCACCGACGGCTTGCCGGTGAAGTCGCCCGCCAGCACTTGCCGCAGCAACGGCAGCTTCCAGGAGACCTTGCCGTCGGCCTGCCACTGCCGGATTACCTCGGCAACCTGGGTGGCGTCCACGCAGCCCGCGATGTCGCCCCGCCCGTCGGCGATTCGCTGCGCCAGCGTCCCGAGCACCGGCGCCGAGGTGATCACGGGGGAGAGGATCCGCACCTTCGCGGCATGCCCGATCTTCTTCGCGATCCGTGCCGTCAGCGCGTCCGCGTAGCCGGGCGTGAACCACGGCCGCAGCTTGATCCCGTCCACCTCCACCGGGCGCGGCTCGACGAAGCCGCTGTGCTCGACGTCGACGCCGCCCCAGAGCTCCTCGAAGTCGAGCGTGAAGGCGTGCGCGAGGTCCTGCGAGGCGACCGTGACGACCACGTTCTCCTGTACCGACCAGGAGTCGTCCGTCCAGTTCATCGAGCCGGTCCACACCGCCTCGCCGTCGCGGACGACGTACTTGTGGTGCATCAGGTCGGGAACGCCGGCAACCGCGCGCGCGGGCACGCCGAGCGCCGCGATCAGCTGCACGTCCGGCTCCGGCGGCGGCGGCACCGGGATCGGGTTGGCGTGATCGACGTTGTAGAGGATCCGCACCGCGACCCCGCGCCCCTGCACCTGCTTGAGCGCCCCGCCGACTACCGCCGACGTCTCCTCGGCGAGGTGGAAGTCGTACTGCGCGAGGTCGAGCGTCCGTTTCGCCGCCGCGAGGAAGGCTGCGACCTCGTGCGCGATCTCCGCCGGCTTCTGGCCGCCGTCCGTCAGAGTCCGGATGGTGATGGAGGAGCTCATCGAACGTTTGCGCCGCGCGTCGATCGGCGCGACGTTCAACTTCTATCGTGACGGCGACGGTGCC
>JBIOZO010000034.1:0-6040 GCA_044871215.1 Gaiellaceae bacterium
CCCCAGTCGGTCGGCAGGGGGCACGCGAGCGTCGATGCGGGCACGGCGCGGCGCGTGCTGGTCGTCGACGACGAGCGGTCGATCAGGCTGCTCTGCCGGGTCAACCTCGCGGCCTCCGGAATGGAGGTCTTGGAGGCGTCCAACGGGCATGAGGCCCTCGAGCTAGCGCGCAAGGAGCGCCCGGATCTCGTGCTTCTCGACGTGATGATGCCCGAGCTCGACGGCTGGTCCGTCGCCCGCGAGCTGGCCGCGGACGAGGAGACGCGGGAGATCCCGATCATCTTCCTGACCGCCCGCGCCGAGCGGGCCGACCGCCGGCTCGGCGAGCAGCTCGGCGGTGTCGGCTATGTCGTCAAGCCGTTCGACCCGGTCTCGATCGGCGACTTCGTGGAGAACGTGCTCACGCGCCTCGAGCGCGGCGAGCGCGAGCAGCTGCGGCGCGCGATCTCGTCCGAGCGGGAGCGGTGACGGCGACCGAGAGCAGCGAAGCCGCCGACCGAGCGCGACGACTCCAGCGTGTCGCCGAGCTGCTGGCAGAGGCGATCACGCCCCAGCAGGTGCTCGACGCGATCCTGACCGACGGCGTGAAGGCCGCCGAGGCGAGAGCTGGCTCGATCGGTGTCCTCGGCGAGGATGGTAAGACGATCGAGATCCTCGCGCAGCGGGGTTACGCCGCGAGCGCCATGGCCGGCTGGGAGTCGTTCGCGCTTGATGCGCCCACGCCGATGTCGGAGGTGATCCGGACGGGCGACGCGATCTTCATCCCCGACGTCGCTGAGCGAAACCGGCTCTATCCGTCACTCGCCGATCGCGGCCAGGACGGCCATGCGCTCGTGGTCGTCCCGCTGGCGGTCGAGGGCCGCGTCTTCGGTGCGATGTCGCTGTCGTTCGACCGCGACATCCACTTCGAGCCCGAGCGCCGCGAGATGAAGCTCACCCTCGCGCGGCAGGCGGCGCAGGCGCTCGCGCGTTCCCGCCTCTACGCAGCCGAGCAGACGCTGCGCCAGCGGATGACCTTCCTCGCCGAGGCGAGCGAGCTGCTCTCCTCGACGCTCGACTACAACCACACCCTCGGCCAGCTGGCGCGCCTCAGCGTCCCGGGCCTCGCCGACTGGTGCGCGATCGACATCCTCAGCCCCGAGGGCGAGATCGAGCGGCTCGCCGTCGCCCACGAGGATCCGGAGAAGGTGCGCTGGGCCTACGAGCTGCAGGAGCGGTACCCGCCCGACCCGGACGCCCCGTCCGGCGTCCCGCACGTCTTGCGCACGGGCGAGCCCGAGTTCTTCCCGGTGCTGCCCCAGGAGCTCCTCGACGAGGCGATCGGCGACGACGAGGAGCTGCGCCGCATCATCGACGAGCTCGGCCTGAAGTCGACGATCTGCGTGCCGCTGATCGCGCGCAGCCGGACGCTCGGCGCGGTGACCCTGATCGCGGCGGAGTCCCATCCGCCCTACACCGAGGCCGACCTCGCGCTCGCGATCGAGCTGGCCAGGCGCGCCGCGTTCGCGGTCGACAACGCACGGCTCTACCGCGAGGCCGAGCGCGGCGCCAACGCAGCCCGGGCGCTCGCCTACGTCGCCGACGGCGTGGTCCTGCTCGACCGCGAGGGCCGCGTACGCCACTGGAACCCCGCCGCAGCCGCGATCACCGGGGTCGACGAAGACGAGGCCGTCGGCCGCCCGGTCGCTGACGTCGTGCCCATCTGGAACGCGCTCACCTCGCACGTGCCGCTCGTCCCGCCCGGCACCGCGGCGCGGCCGGTGACTGTGCCGATCGTGCTCGAGGGCCGCGAGCGCTGGGTGTCCGTTTCCGGCGTGGAGTTCGAGGACGGCACCGTGTACGCGCTCCAGGACGTCACCGAGGAGCACGCGCTCGAGAAGACCCGCAGCGACTTCGTCGCCACCGCCTCGCACGAGCTGCGCACGCCGCTCGCCGCGGTCTACGGCGCCGTCCGCACGCTGCGGCGCGACGACGTCGAGCTGAGCGACGACGACCGGGCGGCGTTCCTGGAGATGATCGAGTCCGAGGCCACGCGGCTCGCCAGGATCGTCGACCAGATCCTGCTCGCGGGCCAGCTCGACGCCGACGCGGTCGACGTGGAGCTGACCGAGTGCGACCCGCGGCGCGTCGCCGAGGCGGTGATCGAGTCCGCCGCGCTGCACGTGCCGGACTCGATCGACCTCGACCTCGACGTCGACGGGGCGTCCTCGATCCGCTGCGACGAGCACAAGCTGCGCCAGGTGCTCGTGAACCTGGTCGACAACGCGGTCAAGTACTCGCCGGAGGGCGGCCGCGTCGAGCTGCGCGTGCGAACCGCGAACGGCTCCTGCCTGATCGAGGTGGCCGACGAGGGGCTCGGTATCCCGCCCGAGGAGCGCGACCGGATCTTCGAGAAGTTCTACCGGCTCGACCCGCAGCAGACCCAGGGTGTCGGCGGCAGCGGGCTCGGGCTCTACATCTGCCGCGAGCTGGTCGAGCGGATGGACGGCCGCCTGAGTGTCGAGTCCCAGCCCGGCAAGGGCTCGCGCTTCACGGTCGAGCTGCCGCTCCAGCGCTGAACGTGGCCCGCGTGATCGAGCTGGCCGGCCCGGCGGAGCGGGCGTCTCGTCGGGAAGAAGCTCGAAGCCGCTACCGGAGCGACACGAAGGTCGATCTGCGCGTCGGCCCCTGAGGCGTGCGCAGGATGCTCGTCACCGGGCTGTCCGGCGCGGGCAAGACGAGCGCGCTCGCCGGGCTTGCGCGGCGCGGCTTCGAGACTCTCGAGACCGACGTCGAGCCGTGGAGCGAATGGTCGGACGAGGCCGGCGGCTACGTCTGGGACGAGGAGCGGGTCGACGCGCTTCTGCGGCGCGATTTCCCGACGACCCTCTTCGTCTCGGGGGCGGTCTCGAACCAGGGCCGCTTCTACGACCGCTTCGACGAGGTCGTGCTGCTGAGCGCGCCCGCCGAGGTGCTGCTCCAGCGGATCGGCTCGCGTACGACGAATCCGTTCGGCAAGACGGCCGAGGAGCGCGAGCGGATCCTCGCCGACCTCGCCGAGGTCGAGCCGCTGCTTCGCGCCACCTGCACGCTCGAGGTCGACGCGACGCAATCGGTGGAAGACGTAGTCGCCCGCCTCGCTGCGCTGGCCTGACCGCACTCGACGTATGCTCCCGCTCGCCTTGGGGGATCCGCTACAGACATTCGAGCTTCCCGACGGCCGCACGCTCGCCTACGCGCTCTGGGGCGACCGCGACGGCTACCCGGTGTTCGTCCTGCACGGGACCCCCGGCTGCCGCCTCGAACGCTGGCCGGACGACGACGTCTACCGGCGGCTAGGCGTCTTCCTCGTCACGCACGACCGCGCCGGGTATGGGAGGTCGACCCGGCATCCCGGCCGTCAGATCGTCGACGAGGTCGCCGACGTGGCTGCGCTGGCCGACCACCTCGGTGTCGAGCGCTTCGGCATCACGGGCGGCTCCGGTGGCGGGGCGCACTCGCTCGCGTGCGCCGCGCGCCTGCCCGACCGGATCGAGCGCGCGTCGTGCGTGGTGGGCGTTGCCCCCTTCGGCGGGCCCGGCCTCGGACGCGATGCCTGGCTGGACGGCATGGACCCCGAGAACATCAAGGAATTCGAGTGGGCCGAGGCCGGCGAGGAGGTCCTGACCCGCGAGCTCGAGACGGTGAACGCGGAGGCCATGGAGCGCGTAGCCAAGGACCCGTCGTCGGTGCTGGGCGATTTCGAGCTGAGCGAGTCCGACCGCGCGCAGCTGCAGCGCCCGGAGCGGATGCAGATCATCCGCGAGTCCTGGGCCGAGCACTCGGTGAGAGGCGTCGGCGGCTGGGTCGACGACGACCTGGCGCACCTCCATCCGTGGGGTTTCGACGTCGAGGAGATCACGATCCCGGTGCTGGTGCGGTACGGGGAGACGGACGTGTTGGTGCCGCCCGCGCACGGCGAATGGCTGGCCTCGCACGTCCCGGGTTGCGTCGTCAAGGTCGACGACGCCGCGGGCCATCTCGGCTCCGACCCGACGGAGGAGATCGCCGAGACGGTGCGCTGGCTCCGCGACGGCGTCCCCCCGCCGGGTAGCAAGAGCTCCTAGCCGGCCTCCCAGACGACCTCGATCTCCCGCTCGAGCCCCGGGAGCGGCAGGCCGGCAGCCTCGGCCTCGACCGCGGTGCGCGCGTTGCCCGAGAGGCGCGACCACGTCTCGATCCTGAGCGTGTGCTGCGCCCGCCGCCAGGTGCCGCGGATCTCGCCCTCGACGAGCACCGCGCCGGGCCAGACGCGCGACGTCCAGAGTCGCTCGCGTCGATCCGCGCGCGGAACGAGCAGCTCGCGCTCGGCGCCCTGGAGCAGGAAGTAGGCGTCGCCGCTCGGCAAGAGGCGCGCAGGCGCGGTCGGGCCTTCGGCGGCGCACGCCGCCGGCTCGTCCTCGGCGAGCAGCCACTCGTCGCCGTGCGGCGAGCGGACGGGCAGCAGCTCGTGCTCGAGCGACGCGTATGTCTCCGCGGCCGCCCGGCGCGAGACGCCCGCCCATTTGGCGAATCGTTCGGCGGTCGTGGGCCCGAAGACGTGCAGGTGACGCCGGGCGAGCTCGCGGCGGGCGTCGGCGGGCTCGTCCTTCGGCGCCGGGACGGCCCAGATCACCGGCGCCCGCGCGCCTTCCCAGCGGATCGCGATCGTGCCGGTTGTCGAGCCGTACCGCATCTCGTTGCCGAGGCCGAGCGCCCGGCCGGCCTCGCGGTCGGTCATGCGCCTCTTTCCGAGCCCGCGGCGAAGCGCTTCGGCCATCCGCTCGGCACGCTCCCGGCCCCCCGCGTCCTCGGGCAGCCGCCCCAGCGAGAACAGTGCGAAGTCGCGCTTCGGCACGACGTAGGCGCTGTACCGCGGGCCCCACAGCTGCGCTAGCGACTGGTGCTCCCACGTCGACTGCTCGACCCCTTCGACCCGCGCGTGCAGCGAGAGCAGCGCGGCCCGCGGCATGCTGTCCTGCAGGCCCGCCCAGGCCGCTCGGCGAAGCGACTCTTCGCTCAGCGGCAGGCGCTCGTCGAGCGAGCCGGTCCGCCGCCGGAACGCGAGGATCTGTCGCCGCGTGAGCCTGAGCGTCGCCATCCGCGGCTATCTTCTAACGCCGTGGCCACCATCGCCTGGATCTCCGTAACCCCGGTCAAGGGTCTGGCGCTCCGCCAGCTCGACGAGTGCGAGCTGACCGAACTCGGCGTCGCGGGCGACCGCCAGTTCTTCCTCGTCGACGAGAACGACCGGCTCGTGAACAGCAAGGGCCTCGGCGTCCTCCAGCAGATTGTCGCGCGCTTCGACGACGAGACCCTCGCGCTCGAGTTCCCCGACGGGACGAAGGTCGCCCAGGAGGTGGAGTTCGACGGGTCGCTCGACGCGCGGTTCTGGGGCGTGACGGTGCCTGTGCGCGTGGTCGACGGGCCGTGGAGCGAGGCGATCTCCGACTTCGCCGGGCGCGCCCTGCGGCTCGTGCGGCCGCCAGGGCCCGCGCCCGACCGCATGCGCGGCGGCGCGGCGACGCTCCTCGGCACTGCCTCACTCGAGGCGATGGCCCGCGTGTTCGGGATCGACGAGGTCGACGGCCGCCGCTTCCGCATGAACTTCGGCATCGACGGTCTCGAGGAGCACGAGGAGGACGACTGGCTCGGGCGCCGCGTCCGGCTCGGCGACGCGATCGTCGTCCCGCAGGGCAACGTCGGCCGGTGCGCCGTGACGACCCAGAACCCCGAGACCGGCAGGCCCGATCTCGACACGCTCAAGGCGCTCGCCGCCTACCGCGGGGAGCTCGAGTCGACCGAGCCACTGCCGTTCGGCGTGCACGCGGCCGTCGCCGAAGCCGGCCGAGTCAAGCTCGGCGATCCGGTCGAGCCGCTCTAGCGCGCGCGCCGGGCGACGCGCTTCGCGAACTTCAGCGCCGGGCTGCCGGTATAGCGGCCGTCGATCGTCCAGGGCCAAAACGGCGACACGCCGGCGCAGAACCAGACCGTCCAGGTGAAGAGCGTGGGCGTCATGCCACGCCGATCTCGGTTGTTCGCA
>JBIOZO010000035.1:0-2749 GCA_044871215.1 Gaiellaceae bacterium
GGCCACTAGACGAGCTCCGCCGGCACGAGCGAGAGCTCGAGCTCCCGGCCCTGGCGCACGACCTTCAGCGAAACGGCCGCGCCGATCTTCTCGACGACCATCAGGCGCTGCAGGTCGGCGACGTCCGTGACCGGGGCACCGTCGAGCTCGACGATCAGGTCCTCCGAGCGCAGACCGGCCGCCGCCGCGGGCGAGTCGTCCGTGACCTGCACGACCTCCACGCCCGAGGCGCGGGCCAGCTTCCGGGCGAGCCTCGGCGGCAGCGGCCGCGCGCCGCCGGCAATCCCCAGGTACGCGCGCCGGAACCGGCCCTCGGTCATCAAAGCGCCCAGGATCGCGCGGGTCGCCGCGTTCACCGGCACCGCCAGGCCGAGCCCGACGCCCGCCACAGCCGTGTTGACGCCGACCACCCGTCCCTGCCCATCGGCGAGCGCGCCGCCGGAGTTCCCGGGGTTCAGGGCCGCATCGGTCTGGATCACGTTGTCGACGATCCGGCCGCTGCCCGTCGGGAGCGACCGCCCGAGCGCGGAGATCACGCCCGCGGTCACCGAGCCCGCGAAGCCGTTCGGGTTGCCGATCGCGACGACGAGCTGGCCGACCCGGAGGCGCTCGGCGTCGCCGAGCTCGGCCGGGACGAGGTCGGCCGCGTCGGCGCGCAGCACGGCGAGGTCGGAGTGCGGGTCCGACCCGACGACCTCGAAGCGCAGCTCGCGGCCATCCACGAACGAGGCGCGTCCCGGTCGCGTCGAGCCCTCGACCACATGCGCCGAAGTGAGCATGAAGCCGTCCGGCGTGATCACGACCGCGCTGCCGCCGCCGGCCCTGCGTCCGCGCGAGACCCGCAGGTTCGCCACCGAGGGGGCGAGCCGCTCGGCGACCGTGATCACGGCGTTCGAATAGGCGTCGAGGGCCTCTTCTTCCGACGACACGAATGTGATTCCAGGCACGCGTCGAAGCTAGCAACCGGGTTGTAGGCTGCGCCGGATGGCCGAGGTCGAGACCAGCCGCGACGGCGGCGTCCTCACGATCACGCTCAACCGGCCGGACGTCCTCAACGCCTTCACCGCAGAGCTGCACAGGCAGCTGGTGGGCGCGTTCAAGGATGCTCGTGCCGACGACGTCCGCGCGGTCGTCGTCACCGGCGCCGGCCGCGGCTTCTGCGTCGGCCAGGACCTGACCGAGTTCGGCGAGGCTGCGAAGGACATCGCCGGCCGCTTGCGCGGGAACTACCACCCGACGATCCGCGCCGTGCGGGGGCTCGAGAAGCCGGTGCTCGCCGCGGTCAACGGCCCGGCCGCCGGCGCCGGGCTCAGCTTCGCGTGCGCGTGCGATCTGCGCCTGGCCGCCGAGAGTGCGACCTTTGTCCCCGCCTTCATCAACATCGGGCTCGTGCCCGATATGGGGGGCACCTTCTTCATCACGCGCCTACTCGGCCCGGCGCGTGCGTTCGAGTGGATGACCTCGGGGCGAAAGCTCAGCGCGGCCGAGGCGCTGGAGTGGGGGCTCGTGTCCGAGGTCGTTCCCGACGACGAGCTCGCCGGGCGGGCCGCCGAATGGGCCGGAGAGCTGGCGGCCATGCCGACCCGCGGCATTGCACTCTCCAAGCGCCTGTTCGACAATGCACCTCACGCACGACTGGAGGAGCAGCTCGAGTTGGAGGCGCAACTGCAGGCAGCGGCGACCCGGACGGAGGACTTCCGCGAAGGAGTCGATGCCTTCCTGCAGAAGCGGCAGCCGCAGTTCAAGGGCCGATAAGGGGGCACGACATGGAAGCCACGAGCACGACGTCCGACGTCGCGAGGGAGCACCCGATCCGCCTCGTCGTCAACGACGACCTGCAGCGCAATCGTCTGACCGTCTTCTTTCGCTTGATCCTCGCGATCCCGCTCTTCTTGTGGGCCGTGCTGTGGGGAGTGATCGCGATACTCGCGTACATCGTCAACTGGTTCGCGACCCTCTTCATGGGCCAGTCGCCGGAGGGCCTGCACAACTTCCTCGCGACGTTCCTGCGGTACACGACCCACGTGCGCGCCTACGCGCTCCTGGTCGCCGACCCCTACCCGCCGTTCACCGGCCGGGAGGGCACGTACCCGATCGACCTCGAGGTCGACCCGCCCCAGCGGCAGAACCGGCTGACCGTCTTCTTCCGCGGCATCCTCGCGATCCCGGCGCTGTTCCTCTCGAACCTGCTCTCGCAGCTGAACCAGCTGCTGGCGATCTTCAGCTGGTTCATCGCGCTGATCACCGGCCGCGTGCCCGAGGGCATTCGCAACTTCGCGGCGCTCGCGATGCGGATCGAGACGCAGACCTGGGGCTACGTGTTGCTGCTGACCGGGCGCTACCCGAGCTTCAACGTCGGCATCGAGTCGTAGCGCTTAAGCCCGCTGGCCGAGGGCGAACGTCAGCAGAAGGTGGAGCGCTACCGCCGCGGCGAAGGCGATCGCGAGGGTCGGTTGGCCCGCGGCGAAGAGCGCAGCGGTAGCCGCGCCGAAGACGAGCAACTCGACGGCCAGCCTCCACGGGTCGCCCACGCGCCGCTTCGCCTTCGGCGCGATCGTCTTGCCCCAGAGGACCGCCACGGCCAGCGGCGCGGCGACCACGAGCACCCACCGCCAGATGCCCCCGTGCTCGCTCCAGCCCCAGTACGCGACGGCCGCCAGCGCGCACAACTCGAGCACGAAGCGCAGCCCGTCATTGGCCGGGCGCACTAGATCGTCTTGAATTGCTCGAACGGCTGCTTGCAGTCGCG
>JBIOZO010000036.1:0-2871 GCA_044871215.1 Gaiellaceae bacterium
CCGGCTCGACGCCTGCCGGGTACTCGGAGACGACCGCGCCGGAAGAAGCGATACGACGCGCCAGTTCGGCGTGGCTCCGTGGATAGTCCCGGTCGATCCCACACCCGAGCACGGCGATCGTCTGCCCACCGCTATCGAGCGCTCCGCGATGCGCCTGGCCGTCGACGCCCCGTGCGAGACCGCTGACGACCACGACGCCGGCTGCGGCGAGGTCCCGTGCAACGGAGCGCGCCACCTGCGCGCCATACGCCGAGCAGGAGCGAGCCCCCACGACGGCCACGCTCGGGGCGGCGAGAGCAGCCACCGCGCCACGGACGTAGAGCGTCGTCGGCGGGTCGTGCAGCTCACGAAGCAGCGGTGGAAAGCCGCGATCACGTCTCGCGACCATTTGGACCGGGCTCACGTCCACGAACCGAGCTCCGTGGGAGATCTGTACGAGAGGGCCTCGGCTACGTGCTCCGCACCGATCGCGCCCACGCCTGCCAGAGCAGCGATCGTCCCGGACACGCGCGCAACCCGTTCCCGCCCGCGACCCGAGAGCGGGAGCGAGTCCACGGCGCGACTCAGGAGCTCGGCAGCAGGCGTCGACAGCGTCGGTGGATCGCGCAGGCGGATGGCAGCCTCCTCCACGCGCCCTCGAACGACCTTCGATGCCTCGCCGGCAGATCCGCCGAGCTCTGCTGCCCGCGCGCGGGGGACCTGAACGACGAGGTCGAAGCGGTCGAGGAGCGCTCGGGAGAGCTTGTCCCGATACGCCGCGAGCCGCTGGGTCGAGCACGAGCACTCCGTCGCCGGATCGCCGCGACCGCCGCACGGGCAGAGGTTCATCGTCCCGACGAGGACGAAGCGAGCCGGAAACACAGCCTGACCCTGCACGCGCGAGATGGCGATCGTCCCGTCCTCCAGCGGTTGGCGCAGCGCCTCGAGCGCCGGCCGGTAGAACTCGGCCAGCTCGTCCAGGAAGAGCACGCCGCGGTGTGCGAGTGTCGCCTCGCCCGGGCGAGGGCCGGTTCCTCCGCCGACGATCGCCGCCGTCGAGGTTGTGTGGTGCGGAGCGCGGAACGGCGGCCGGTCGACGAGCGGGCGTCCGGGCGGCAGAAGGCCGGCGACTGAATGGATCCGCGTGACCTCGAGCGCCTGCTCGATGGTCAGCTCCGGCAGGATCCCCGGCAGCCGCCGCGCAAGCATCGTCTTGCCGGTCCCGGGCGGGCCTGCGAAGAGCAAGTTGTGGCGACCCGCCGCGGCGAGCTCGAGGGCGCGTCGTGCGCGCTCCTGCCCGCGGACATCCGCAAGATCAGGCCCGCCCGCGCCATTGCTGAGCTCGGCAGGCACGACCCGTCGCGGCTCGCGGGTGCCGCGCAGATAGGCGCCCGCCTCGGCGAGGTGTTCGACGGGGATCGGCTCGATGCCCGCGAGCGCGGCTTCCGGTGCGGACTCCGGCGGGCAGATCAGCTTGTCGAGGCCCGCTCGCCGCGCCGCTTCGGCCGCGACGAGGGCGCCCGGAACCGGCCGGACACGGCCGTCGAGCGCGAGCTCGCCCAGGGCGGCGTGCTGTGCGAGGCGCTCGGCGGGGATCTGGTGGGAAGCGGCGAGGACTGCGAGCGCGATCGGCAGATCGAAGCCGGAACCCTCCTTTCGGAGGCCCGCGGGGGCGAGGTTGACGGTGATCCGGCGGAGCGGCCATTCGAGCTCGGCGCTCGTGATGCCGCTGCGGACGCGCTCCTTGGCTTCTTGGCAGGCCTTGTCCGGGAGACCGACGATCGAGAACGCGGGCACGCCGCGTTGGAGGTGCGCTTCCACCTCGACCGGCCGAGCCTCGAGCCCGACGAGAGCATGGGTTGTCGCGCGCGCGAGCACACACCGAAACTAGGGCGCAAGGTCGCGCGGGTGGCGAACGCAATGCGCCAAGACCGGCGCGAAGCGGTGACATCTCACACCTAGCCGAGCGGAACTCGCTCGAGCCGCCGCCCGCGGACACCGACGACCTCGAACGCGATCTCGAGCTCGAGGAGGTCGGGATTGCGGGCGAGCCAGATCTCGGCCGCCCTTCGGAGCCGCCGCTCCTTCTCGACGCCCACGGCCTCGCGGGGGTCTCCGTAGCCGTCCCCGCTCCGCGCCTTGACCTCGCAAAAGACGAGACGACGACCCCGGCGCAGCACGATGTCGAGCTCGTTGCGGCCGGCGCGGGCGTTCGCTGCCAGAACGCGGTAGCCGCGCAGCCGGTAGTAGAGGCGGACGCGCCGCTCGGCTCTAGGCCCGAGCGCTCGCGCCGACGGTTTGCCCGGCATAGCAGCGGGCCTCGAACGACAGCCGGTGGATCTCGCTCGGGCCGCGCTCGCGGACGACGGCAGAGTGACCGGGCGTGATGTAACCCACGTGCGAGGCGAAGCCGTAGGCTGGATACAGCGCGTCCATCCGGTGCATTGCGCGGTCGCGGACGACCTTGGCCACGATCGAGGCAGCCGCGATCGCGGCGCTCCGCGTGTCGCCGTCGACGACGGCCGTGTGCTCGGGGGCGAGCGGGCCCAGCCGGAACCCGTCCACGAGGCAAACCTCGGCCGGCGGGGAGAGGTCGGCGAGGGTCTCTCGTAGGCCGCGGAGGTTGGAGCGGTGAAGCCCGTCCGAGTCGATCACTCCGGGCGGGATGATCCGTACGGCGATTCGAGCGGCACAGCCGGTCACCGCGCGGAAGAGCCGCGCGCGCTCCTCCGGCGTGAGCTGCTTCGAGTCGTTGAGGATCGAAAGCGGACGCACACGGTGGTCGCGCAAGACGTCGTAGTCGAACAGGACAGCCGCCGTCACGAGCGGCCCGGCAAGGCTTCCACGCCCCGCCTCGTCGGCCCCGGCGACGAAGCGCGCCCCGAGCCGGCG
>JBIOZO010000037.1:0-2051 GCA_044871215.1 Gaiellaceae bacterium
GCGGGTGCAGGTCGCGGAAGCCCGGCAGCGCCGCGAGCCTCTCGTTGATCCGCGGGTTGTGCTTCATCGTGCAGGAGCCGAGCGGGTAGAAGCCGGTGTCGATCCCGAAGTTCCGCGTCGAGAGCTCGGTGAAGTGCCGCATCAGGTCGGGCTCGGCGAGCTCCGGCAGGCGCGGCGGCGCCTCGCGCGCGAGCTCGGGCGGCACCTCCGCGGTCGCGAGGCCGTCCGGCCGCGGCGGCGCTCCGGCGCGCCGGCCGGGATGCGACTTCTCGTAGAGCAGCTTCACGCCGCCAGCACCTCGGCCAGGCGGTCGATCTGCTCCGGCGTGCGCTTCTCGGTCAATGCGACGAGCAGCACGTCGTCCATGCCCGGGTAGTCGCGGCCGAGCGCGTAGCCGGGGTGCACTCCTTGTTCGCGCGCGAGGCGGACGACCTCCTGGCCGGGCCGGCCGACGCGCACCGCGAACTCCTTGAACGTGGCGCGGCCGTCGAACGCGAGCGGCAGCCCGAGCCGCTCCTTCGCGTGCTCGGCGAGGGCCATGCACGTCTCGCCGACCTCGCGCAGGCCCTCGGGCCCGAGCCACGACAGGTAGACGAGCCCCGCCAGCGCGAGCAGCGTCTGGTTGGTGGTGATGTTCGAGGTCGCCTTCTCGCGCCGGATGTGCTGCTCGCGCGTCTGCAGCGTGAGCACGTACCCGCGGTTCCCGTCGGCGTCGGTCGTCTCGCCGACGATCCGGCCCGGCATGCGGCGAATGAAGTCGGAGCGCGCGGCCAGGAAGCCGTAGTGGGGACCGCCGAACGAGAGGTAGTTCCCGGCGGACTGGCCCTCGCCGATCGCAAGCGCGCAGCCGTAGTTGCCGGGCGCCTCGAGCACGCCGAGCGAAAGCGGGTCGACGTGGGCAACCGCAAGCGCCTCGGCCTCGTTTGCGGCCCCGGCCAGCTCGGGCGCGGCCTCGAGCACGCCGAAGAAGTTCGGCTGCTGGAAGATCACGCAGGCGGCGTCGGCCGCGGCCTCGCGCAGCTCGTCCGGATCGGTCGCGCCGTCTCGGTGCGGAACCTCGACCACCTCGAGCCCAAAGCCCGGTGCATAGGTCTTCACCACCTGGCGCACCTGCGGACTCGTCGCCTCGGTGACGACCACCTTCGAGCGGCCGGTCGCGTGCTTGGCGATGAAGCAGGCGTCCGCGGCGACCGTGGTCCCGTCGTAGCCGGAGGCGTTCGAGACGTCCATCCCGGTCAGCTCGCAGATCGCGGTCTGGTATTCGAAGATCGCCTGGAGCACGCCCTGGCTCAGCTCCGGCTGGTAGGGCGTGTATGCGGTCAGAAGCTCGCCGCGCTGGAGCACTGCGTCGACGATCGCCGGCACGTAGTGGTCGTACATCCCGGCGCCGAGGAACGAGAGCTCCTCGCCGACGTGGGCGTTCTGCGCGGCCAGCGTGCCGAAGTAATCGTTCAGCTCCTGCTCGGTCATCGCCGGCGCGAGCTCGAGCTCGCGACCCAGACGAACGCCGGCCGGCAAGTCCGCGAACAACTCCTCGACCGTGGAGACGCCGATCGTGTCGAGCATCGCCTCCCGGTCGGCGTCGGTCAGCGCGAGGTAGCTCACCCCTGCTCGGCCAGGTGCTGCTTGTACGCCTCCACGTCCATCAGCGAGTCGGCCTGCCCGGGATCGCTCAGGCGCACACGCACGAGCCAGCCCTCGCCGTACGGGTCGTCGTTCACCGTCTCGGGCGCGTCGGCCACGGCGCGGTTGACCTCGAGCACCTCGCCGGAGACAGGCGCAATCACGTCGGAGACGGCCTTGACCGACTCCACCTCGGCGTAGGCCTGGTCCTTGGTCAACGTCGCGCCCTCCTCCGGAGCCTCGAAGTGCACCAGCTCGCCGAGCGCGTCCTGCGCGAACCAGGTGATCCCGAGCGTCGCCTCGTCGCCCTCGACGCGGGCCCAGTCGTGCTCGGGGTGGTACCGCAGGTCGTCCGGGTAGCTCTCGGCCGCGGCCATCAACGCTCCTCTCGCGAATAGATCGGCTTCTTGTGCACGCGTGCGCGGCGC
>JBIOZO010000038.1:0-2811 GCA_044871215.1 Gaiellaceae bacterium
ATGAAGGACCAGCTCGGGTTCGTGCACCTGCGCGGTGTCGCGAAGAACATCTCCGGCTCGCTGCTCGCCGGCGGGTGTGGCGCGCTCGACCCGGGCGTCCTTTTCCAGCTACCGGTGGGCTACCGGCCGGCCAACCAGGAGCGCTTCGCGGACGTCAACACCGACGGCTTCGGCTACGTCGACGTCACGCCAACGGGAGTCGTTTGCAGCGACTCGGCGACGGTAGACGGCGGCTACCTGACGCTGGACGGGCTCACGTACCGAGCCGCTTCCTAGCCAGGCGCGTCGCTAGGTCTTCGTGCCGAAGATCTCGGGCGTACGCGTGAACGGGTACGTCGCCCAGTAGAGCCGCACCACTTCGCCGGCGTCGTCGCGCACGACGCGCAGCGACTCGCCGCGCTCACGCCCGCTGACGACGCGGAAGCGGTCGTCGCCCTCCTGCTCGAACACCGACGGCTGACGTTCCGGCGGAGCCGCGGCGAGCCGGGCCTCCAACTTGCCCCCGCGCCAGCTGAAGATCGTCTCGCTGCCTTCCGACCACCACCGCCCGAGCATCGGTGCGATCTCGGCCGGCGGCGGATCCTCCGGCGTCCACGGGTCCAGCACCGGCGCCAGTTCCTCGAGTGCGGCCTCGGCGAGGTCGAGGCCGGTCGCGCTCAGCTTCGGCCAGTGGCTCGTGTTCGTGAGCAAGATGGCGCCGACGCCGTCGCGGCGCGAGCAGCCGAGGAACGAGAGGAAGCCCGGGAACCCTCCCGTGTGGCCGCCGAAGATGCGCTCGCCGCGACGCCAGAGCTCGAGCCCTAGGCCCCAGCCGAGCGTCCAGTCGGCCTCGGCCATCACGTTCAGGTCGTGCATCTCCGCCACCGACGAGGCCTTGAGCACCGACTCGTCGGGGTCACAGAGAAAGGCGCCCCAGCGCGCGAGGTCGCCGGTCGTGCTGTAGAGCCCCGACTCGCCACCTTTGCCGCCGAGCTCGAGAACGGGCTCGCGCTGCACGGCGTCCGAGTACGGGTCGACGAAGTACGGCAACGCGGCGTTCTCGCCCGGCCCCCACGACGTGCTCGTGAGGCCAACGGGACCGAAGAGACGCTCGGACACGTAGTCGCGGAACGGCATGCCCGACAGGCGAGAGACGACGATCCCAAGCAGTGCGTAGGCGAGGTTCGAGTAGTGCCAGGCGGCCATCGGCGGCAGCACCTGCTCGGCCTCGGCGAGGCTCGCCAGCAGCTCCTCCTCCTCCGGGAAGGCGAGCGACTCCCAGATGTCGCCCGGCGGCTCGCGTTGCAGGCCGGAGGCGTGGGCAAGCATCCGGCGCAGCGTCGGCGACTCATGCGTCGCCTCGGGGAGGTGCCTCGCGAGCGGGTCGTCGAGCTCGAGCTTGCCGGTGTCGCGCAACTGCAGCACGGAGACGGCTGTGAAGGTCTTCGTGATCGAGGCGATCGCGTACTGCGTGTCGGGCGTTGCCTCGGCGCGGCTCTCGACATCGGCAAGGCCGATCGCCTCGCTCCAGACGAGCTCGGCGCCGCGGAAGACGGCCGCGCTGACGCTCGGCAGGCGATGCACGCGCTGCGCCTCGAGCACGAGGCGCCGGTAGCGGTCAGGCCCTGGCAAGGGCTCCGAGGGCGCGCGGGATCAGCTCGACTGCACGGTCGACGTCGTCGTCGTCGACATCGAGGTGCGTGACCGCGCGAAGGATCGTGGGGTGCACGGTCATCGAAAGGCCGACGCCCTGCTGGGCAAGCCGCTCGAGCGCTTCCGACGGCGTGAGCCCGAGGGGGCCGACGTCGACCTGGACGAAGTTCGTCTCGACCTGCTCGAGGTTCACCGGCACACCCGCGTCGTGAAGGCCTTCCGCGAGCCGTCGAGCACGGACGTGGTCGTCCGCGAGCCGGTCGACGTGGTGCTCGAGCGCGTACACGCCCGCTGCGGCGACGATCCCCGCCTGCCGCATTGCGCCGCCGAACTGGTGCTTCAGCCGGCGTGCCTTCGCCATCAGCTCCGGCGAGCCCGCGACCAGCGCGCCCAGCGGGCAGCCGAGGCCTTTCGAGAGGCAGAGCGTGACGGTCTCGAACTTTCCGCCGATCTCCGGCGTCGGGACGCCGAGCGCCGTGGCCGCGTTCAGCACGCGCGCGCCGTCGAGGTGCAGGCGTAACCCGAGCTCGCGGGCCGTGGCGACGATGGCATCGATCTCGTCGAGCGGCCAGACGCGCCCGCCCGAGGCGTTGTGCGTGTTCTCGACCGAGACGATCTTCGTCGCCGGCGTGTGCGTGTTGTCGCCCTGGCGCATCGTCTCGCGCAGCTGCTCGGGCGTGAAGCGGCCGGCGACGCAGGGCAGCTGCCGCGTCATCAGGCCGGCGAAGACCGCCGGGCCGCCGAGCTCGGAGATGAAGATGTGCGAGTTCTGCTCGGCGACCACCTCGTCGCCGGGCTCGCCGAGGACGCGGAGTGCGATCTCGTTGGCCATCGTGGCCGTGGGCACGTAGACAGCCTCGGGCTGGCCGAGCAGCTCGGCCGCCATCGCCTCGAGGCGGTTGACGGTCGGATCCTCGCGGCGCTGCTCGTCGCCGACCTCGGCCGTGGCGATCGCCGCCCGCATGCCTTCCGTGGGCTTGGTCTTCGTGTCGGAGCGGAGGTCGATCATCAAACGCCTTTCGGTGACTCGACCGCGCCGGCCGTCGCCGGCTCGGCGGAGAGGTCCGGGTGCTCCTCGAACAGATACCTGACCACGACGCGCTTGACCGCCTTCACCTCGTCGAGCCTCCCGACCGCGCGGCCGTGCGGCGCCGACTTCGCCAGCTCCGGGTCGTCGGC
>JBIOZO010000039.1:0-24743 GCA_044871215.1 Gaiellaceae bacterium
TCTCGGCGTCGGACCGCTTCAGCTCGAGGCCGTTGCCGGGCCGCGAACGGTCGGGCCTGAGGGCGCCGTCGACCGGCTCGAGCACACCGTCGAAGAGCAGCGGCTCGAGCCGCACGTGGTCGTGGAACCACTCGAGGTGGCGGAACGCCGGCACCGCGCAGCAGGCGGCAGCGCTCGCGCTCGGCGCGCAATGGGCGGACAGCTCGAGCCCGAACGCCGCTGCGAGCGCGCCTGCGCGGAGGAAGCCGGTGATCCCGCCACACCGTGTGACGTCGGCCTGCAGGCAGTCGACGCAGGGCAGCAGGTTGCGGAAGTCGGCGGGCACGTAGGCGTACTCGCCGGCAGCCACGTCCAGACGGGCGTTGTCGCGCACGAGGCGCAGACCCTCGAAGTCGGCCGAGCTGACGGGCTCCTCGTGCCAGGTGACGCCCCACTCGCGCGCGAAGCGCTCGGCCCAGCGCACGGCCTCCTTGCGCGCGAGCGCGCCGTTGGAGTCGACGTAGAGCTCGACGTCGTCGCCGATCGCCGCCCGGGCGGCGTCGAGACGCTCGGGATCGCGCTCGGGCTCGCGCGACACTTTCATCTTCACGCGCGGGATGCCCTGCTCCGCCCACCCGGCCAGCTGCTCGCGGAGCCGCTCGAGCGAGTACGAGGTAAAGCCGCCGCTGCCGTAGACCGGTGCCTCGTCTCGGGCCCGGCCAAGCAGGTCGACCAGCGGCAGGCCGAGCAGGCGCGCCTTCAGATCCCAGAGCGCGAGGTCGACCGCGGAGAGCGCGCAGAAGCCGATCCCCGGGCGGCCCGCGTTGCGAAGCTCGACGGCCATCGCCTCCCACGCTTCGGCGACCGCCAGCGCGTCGCGGCCTCGCACGACTTCGACCAGCTTCTCCTCGACCAGCTTCCCGGCCGCGGCCGGCGCGTACGTGTAGCCGACGCCCGTCTCACCGCCCGCGGCGGCCTCGACGACCACGATCGTCGTCGAGTCCCACTCCGCCGTGCCGTCCGACTCCGGCTCGTCGGTGGGCACGGTGAAGGCCGAGACCACGAGGCTCTCGACGGGCGCCTGGCCTACGGCCTCCAGCTTCCACAACTGGCGTGGCATCTGTGGACTAGCGCCCCGGGATCAGCTCTTCGATCTTCTGCTTGAACGACTCCTTGGCCATCGCGCCTCGATCCGGGTCGTGCCGGAAGGCCCGCATGAAGTTGCGCGCCTCCTCGAGCGTGATGTGGGGCGGGAGCGGCGGCACTTCCGGATCGGTGATCGCCTCGAGGAGCACCGGCCGGTCGGCCGCGAGCGCCTCGTCCCAGGCGGCGCCGACCGCGTCCGGGCTGTCGACGCGGATCCCCTTGAAGCCGACCAGCTCCGCGTACCGGGCATACGGGAAGTCGGGCAGTACCTGTGAGGCCTCGTACTTCGGGTCGCCCTCCATCGCGCGCTGCTCCCAGGTGACCTGGTTGAGGTCGTCGTTGTGCAGCACGAGCACGATGAAGCGCTGGTCGCTCCAGCGCTCGCGGTACTTGGCGACCGTGATCAGCTCGTTCATGCCGTTCATCTGGAAGGCGCCGTCGCCGACGAGCGCGATCACGGGCCGCTCCGGGTGCGCGAACTTGGCGGCGATCGCATACGGCACGCCGGGCCCCATCGTGGCGAGCGTGCCTGAGAGCGAGCCCATCATCCCCTTGCGCAGCTTGATGTTCCGCGCGTACCAGTTGGCCGCGGACCCCGAGTCCGACGTCAGGATCGCGCCCTCCGGCAGCCGTTTCGAGAGCTCGCTGAAGACGCGCTGCGGGTTCAGCGGATCGGCGTCGAGCTGCGCGCGGTCCTCGATCAGGTCCCACCACTTGGTGACGCCCTCCTCGATCTCCTCGCGCCAGGAGCGGTCCTCCTTGGGCTCGAGCTTCGGCAGCAACGCCCGTAGCGTCTCCTTGGAATCGCCGACGAGGTTGACCTCCATCGGGTAGCGGATCCCGCCCATGCGGCCGTCGAGGTCGATCTGGACGCCGCGCGCCTCGCCCTCCTTCGGCAGGAACTCCGAGTACGGGAAGCTCGAGCCGACCATCAACAGCGCATCGCAGCCCATCATCAGATCCCAGCTCGGCTTCGTCCCGAGCAGGCCGATCGAGCCCGTCACGAACGGCAGGTCGTCGGGCAGCGCGGCCTTGCCGAGCAAGGCCTTCGCCACTCCGGCGCCGAGTGTCTCGGCGGTCTGGACGACTTCGTCCGCGGCGTGCATCGCGCCCTGGCCGATCAGCATCGCGACCTTCTCGCTCTCGTTCAGCACCGCGGCCGCGTGCTCGAGGTCGCCCTCCTCGGGGACGACTTTGGGCCGTGAGTAGCCGATGCTCGAGTGGATCGTGCCGTGCTTGCGCGGCGGTGTCTCGACGGCTTTCTCGGAGGCGAGGTCGTTCGGGACGATCACGCACGTGACCGTGCGCTGGTCGAGCGCGATCCGGATCGCGCGGTCGACCAGGTGCCGCACCTGTGCGGGGTCGGTCGCCATGTGCACGAACTCGTGGGCGACGTCCTTGAAGAGCGTGACCAGGTCGACTTCCTGCTGGTAGCTGCCCCCGAGCGAGGCCATCGCCTGCTGGCCGACGATTGCGACGACCGGCTGGTGGTCGAGCTTAGCGTCGTAGAGGCCGTTCAGGAGGTGGATCGCACCGGGGCCGGAGGTGGCGATGCACACGCCGACCTCGCCGGTGAATTTCGCGTGGCCGCACGCCATGAAGGCCGCCATCTCCTCGTGGCGGACCTGGATCAGCTCGGGGTCGCCGCCGGCGCGGTCAAAGGCGCCGAGGAAGGCGTTGATGCCGTCTCCCGGGTACCCGTAGATGCGATGGACGCCCCACTCGCGCAGGCGCTTGAGGGTGAAGTCGGCAACGAGCTCGGCCACGACGCTCCTTTCGGTTGCTCCTGCCAGCCACCGTTGTTCCCCGGCGGGAGAACAGAAACCTTCGTATTACGATCTACCTGGAGGAGCGCCGGTCTAAACCAAGCACGTCGGGGCGGTGGTAATGGCCCGTCGGGTCGAAGCGCTGCCGCGCCTCGTCGAGTCGTGACGGCTCGAGCTCGGCGTAGAGAACTCCCTCCTCGTCCCACAGCGGGCCGGCGAGGTACGTGCCGTCGGGTCCGAGGATCGCCGAGCCGCCCCGGCCGATGACGTCGATGCCGTCGAGGAGGCCGCGGAGCGGGAAGTCGCTTGGATAGCTCGCCGCGCGCTGGAAGTGCGACGGCACGATCACGAAGCAGCGCGACTCCCGCGCGATGTGGACGATGGTCGACTGCCAGAGCTCGCTGTCGTCCGCGGTCGACGCGATGTAGAGCTCGACGCCGGACTCGTAGAGCGCGAAGCGCGCAAGCGGCATGTAGTTCTCCCAGCAGATCAGACCGCCGAGCCGACCGTAGGGCGTCTCGACGGCCTCGAGGCCGCCGCCGTCGCCCGGGCCCCAGACGAGCCGCTCGTGGTTGGTCGGCACGAGCTTCCGGTGCCTCAGCGCCAGCTCACCGTCCGAGCCGTGGAAGAGAAGCGTGTTGTAGAGCGTGCCCGGGTGGGCCGGGTCCCGCTCGGTAACGCCTGTCACGAGCCAGACCTCGTGCTCCCGCGCGATCTCGCCCAGCCGCCGCTCGGCGGGGCCGGGCACCTCGACCGACTCGCGCGCGAGCAGCGCGTACGCCTCCTTGGCGCCGTCGTCCTCCCAGCCGGCGAGTGCCTTCGCCCAGGTCGAGGACGGGTAGGCAGGGACGAACGCCTCTGGCAGGACGACGAGCCGCGCGCCGTTGTCGGCAGCCTCCGCGACCGTCTGGCCGAGCTTCTCGATCGTCGCGTCCCGGTCGAAGATCACCGGCTCGACCTGGGCGCAGGCGACGGTCACGGGCTCGCGCATGCGAGCAGTGTCGCGGTCTCAGCGCCGGACGCGCAAGGACGTCTGCATCCCGAGCTGCCGGTGGTCGGCCACCGAGCACCAGAGCTGGTACCGGCCGGGGCGCATGCGGATCGCGATCGAGCGCCGCTTGCCCGGGCCGGTCAGCGGGATCGAGAACGTATGCGTGCCGCCCACCCGTCGCACGCGCAGGTCGTGTGGGTCCTCGCCGACGTTCTGCAGCTCGATCTCGACGACGCCCGCCTTCACGCTCGGCCGGGTGAGCACGAGGTGGAACTCGCTCGACTGCACGCCCAGCGTCGCGGGCGACGGGTGCCAGCTGAACGCCAGCCCGACGATCGCGGTGAGGATTGCCTTGCTCACGCGACGAGCGCGGGCCGCGAGAACGAGTGCGCGCCCGGGATGACGGCGTCGGCGTCTGCACCGAGCCACTGCTCCAGCAGCGAGCAATAGACGCCGCGGAAGTCCGACGTCGGCTTCAGGTTGCCGTCGTCGTCGAGGCCGTTGGCCAGGCCCGGGAACTCGCCGACCATCTGGCCGCGCGCGCGCGAGCCGATCAGGAAGGCCGTCCCGGCCGCGCCGTGGTCGGTGCCGTCGCTGCCGTTCTCTTCGCCGCGGCGGCCGAACTCCGACCAGACGAGCGTCAGCACGCGGTCCGCGAGGCCGCGGGCCTCGAGGTCGCGCTGGAACGCGAGCAGCGTGCGCGCCGTCAGGTCGAGCCCGTCGGCGAGCGCCTGCGGCTGGTCCGAGTGCGTGTCGTACTCGCCCGGCGCGGTGAGCGCGACGCAATGCAAGGGCAGGTTGGCGGCGAGCATCGCGGCGAGCCCGGCCAGCTGACGCGGGAAGCCGCTGTCGTCGTCCGGGTAGGCCACAGGGCTGCCGAAGCCGTTGTCCGAGTTCTTCGCGAACGGCGCGAGCTGCCGGCGCAGTCGGTCGGACTGGGCGGTCGCCTTCGCGGCCTGGTTGAGGAACGGGTCGGAGCGGTGCCGGCCCAGCACGCGGAGCGTCTCGAGCATCCGGTCCTCGACCTCGCCCCACACGCCGGGTGCCCAGAACGTGTACTCGTCGGGCGCGGCCAGCGAGGCCACGGGCACCTTCGTCGAGGCCAGGGCCGGCTGGAGTTGGTAGTCGAGCGACAGGCCCTGCAGCGGGTTGTCCATCGTTCCGCGGTGGTCGAGGTAGCGGCCCATCCAGCCGCTTGCGAGACGTGCGTCGGTTGCGCCCACCTCCCAGAAGTGACGGGAGGTGAAGTGCGACTGGTCGGGATGGGTGTAGCCGATCGCCGGCATGACCGAGACCTTGCCCTCGCCGTGCAGCGTGGCCAGCGGCTGCAGCTTCGGGTGCCAGTGGAGGCGGGTGTCCTCGCTGAAGACCGGGCCGGCGGACTGCGGGAGCGCCAGCGTGGGGCGGAGCTTGCGGTAGTTCGGATCGAGCGCCGGGTAGAGCACCGAGAGCGAATCGGCGCCGCCCGGCAGGAACACGGAGACGAGCACCGGCTGCGAGGGGCCGGAAGCTGCCTGCGCGATCCCGTCCTCGAACAGCCGGAGCTTCCCGAGCCCGTAGACCGACAGCGCGAGTCCGAGCGCGCCGGACACGAAGCTGCGCCGGTCGAGCCCGGTTCCCGCGGGCGCCGGCATGCCGGGCTCGATCGCCGGCAGGCCGCGGCCGGCCTCCGCGGCGCCGCGCCGGAAGAGCGAGGCGCGCGAGAACTCGTCGCAGTGGTGGCAGGAGCGGCTCATCAGCAGGTCTGGAGGTCGGGGGCAGTGGCGAGCAGCTGCCGCAGCGCGTTCTCGATCAGCGGCGGGTACTGCTCCTTCTTCCAGCGGGCGCCCGCGTCGCCCATCGCCCGCTTGGCGAAATGGGTCAGCGTCGCCTCGGTCTGTCCGGTCAGCGTCGGGTGGCCGAGGACGGCGCGCGCCCGGTCGACCAGTGCGTCGGGCTTGTGGGGCACGTGCTTCGCCGACTCCCTCAGGACGCGCGGCCGAATTGCGTAGCCGGCGATCTCCCAGCGCGCGCGGAAGGTCGCGGTGTCGAGCCAGCGGGAGTCGTCCCAGCCTGCGACGTTCGGCGGGTAGAAGAGCTGCTGGCCGGCGAGGCTCAACAGCCACGTCCAAGCCTCCGTGTCGACGCCGCGCCCGAGCCCCCGCAGCATGCCCGCGAGGTAGAGCGCCGGCGACTTGACCATGCGCGGCCCGGTGTAGAGCGCGGGGTGGCGGAGGATTGCCCCCACGACCGGCGCGATCTCGTAGCCGCTGCCGACGTAGAGCCGCTCGAGCGAGCGCCTCGTCCCGGCCTTCGGCGGCACCGGGATGAAGTAGCTCCAAAGCTTGTTCACGAAGAACGACGGGTGCAGCCGATGGTGCACGCAGAGGCGGCAGGAGTCGCGCCAGTCGAACTTGCCGCGCTTGCCGAAGATGCGCTTCGTGCCGGTGTCGTGGCGCTTGGGATCGAACCGGAAGCGGATGGGGCCGAGCTTGTCGCTCCACGTGTAGCGGAAGCCGGTCAGCGCGCGGGCCTGCTCGCGGACGTCGCGCTCGGTGTACGCGCCGCGGTCGGCACCGAGGGTGAAGAGCTCCATCAGCTCGCGCCCGTAGTTCTCGTTCGGCGAGCCCTTCTCGTTGTCGACGCCCGAGAGCCAGAGCAGCATCGCCGGGTCGCGCGTGACCTCCATCAGCAATCCGGGGAACGAGCTCATCCCGAGGCGGCGGAAGAGCTGGTTCTGGCGCAGCATCAGCTTCGCCGAGTCGACACCCTCGCGGGAGGTCGCGAACCAGTCGTGCCAGACGAGCGTCATCCGCTCGTGCAGCGGCTTCGTGGTGCGCACCATCCTGTCGAGCCACCAGAGCTGGTCGTGGCCCCAGCGGTCGTACGGCGAGAGCTTGTGGCCGCGGTCGTCGTGTGGCCGCGGGCCCTTCAGGCGGTCGCGGCCGGGGCGCAGCAGGGAGTGCACCGCGCCGTCGAGCCCGAGCTTCGCCAGCCGCTCGGCCTCACCCGGCCGGGGACCGAAACCGGCCCGCCAGAGGAGGCGCTCGGCCTGCGGCTTTCCGAACGGACCACGGTAAACGGGCGGCATGCGCCCGTTATCGGCGCGGACCCGCCCTGGACTTGACCCTTAGCTAAGCGAGCTCGCGCTCGAGCACGGCCGCCACGGCCGTCAGCGCGAGGCGTGTCTCGTCATCCGCCGGCTCGCGCGTCGTCAGCCGCTGCAGCGCGAGGCCAGGGAGCAAGAAGGCGTGAGCGACCCGCGAGCGCGAGGACTGCACGATCTGCCAGAGCTCCATCGTCAGCGCCAGCGAGAGCAGCGAGACGGCAAACGGCGTGTAGAGCGCCGGCGCGACTGGCCAGACGCGCTCGAACATGACCGACACCGGCACCACCAGCGCGGCGAAGTTCGTCCCGCAACGCGGCGCGAAGCGCGTCGGCTTCACCTCGGCGTGCCAGGTGGCGACGAGGCTTCGCTCCTCGGCAGCGGCGATCGCGCGGTGCTCGGCGCCGTGAAGGAAGAGGGTCCGGCCGCGGAGCATCCAGCCAAGCAGGACGACCGCGGTCCCGATCCCGAGCGGCAGCGAGGCAGACTGGGGCAGCACGATCAACGAGAGGGGCGCGAGCAGCGCGGCGACGAGCAGCAGCCGCTCCCCGCGGCCGGCGACGCCGGCGCCGCGAAAGAGCGGGGCGAGCGCCGAGAAGAGTCGGATCAGGCCGCGCAGCAGCGGCACGCGCCGCAGCGCTTCCGGCGCTTGGGGCATCGAGCCCACACGGAGGCTGCCGTCACGCGCCGCGAACGCCCAGTTGTCGGCACTCGCGATCACGACGCCGTCGGCGCGGGCCATCCCACCCATGCGCGGGAGCTCGGCGGTGCCGTCGGCTACAGAGAGAACCTCGAGGACGTGCGCGCGATCCACATGGGCAGGATCGCTAGAGAATGGCCGCCCGGCAAGTGCCGGGCGGCCTAATCGTCCGTCAGCTGAGTCCTACCAGCGCCCGCGCGAGAAGAAGCCGAGCAGGAGAAGGACGAGCACGATAATCAGGATGATCCAGAGGATCGACACTGTGTGGCCCCCTTCGGGAAGGTCATTGTCGGAGAGGAAACGGTCGAAGTCGAAAAACGGTTACGGGACGGCTTAACCGAGGCTTAACGCCCCATAACGGGGGTTGAACACGCCGCCGTTATAACGCGGGGCGTGGCAGGGAACGAGCGTGCCCTCTACGTCGTCGGACTGGTCGCGGCCGGTGCGCTCGGCGGCGCGCTCGCTCTCGGCGGCGCATCGCTCGTCGGCGGGTTCGAGTCGACGACCACCGTCCGCGAGATCGCGGCGCCGCTGCCGGCACCGATCTCACTGAACGAGACGCCCGCGAAGGCCGGCGCGCTGTCGGTGAACGCGATCTACAAGCATGCGGCCCCGGGCGTCGTCCAGGTGACCGCGACGCAAGTGGTCTCCTCGCCGAGCGTCGATCCGTTCTTCGGCTTTGCCTTCCCGACCCAGCAGAAGTCCCAGGCTCTCGGCTCCGGCTTCGTGATCGACAAGGCCGGCCACATCGTCACGAACTACCACGTGGTCGAGCACTCGAAGTCGGTCGACGTCAGCTTTTCGAACAACGAGAGCATGAAGGCCAAGATCGTCGGCTCCGATCCGTCGACCGACATCGCGGTGCTGCAGGTCGACGCGCACTCACGGGCGCTGACACCGCTGGCGCTCGGCAACTCCGATGCCGTCCGCGTCGGCGACTCGGTGGTCGCGATCGGCAACCCGTTTGGCTACGACCGCACCGTCACCGCCGGGATCGTGAGCGCGCTGCAGCGCGTGATCCAGGCGCCGAACAGCTATTCGATCGACCACGTGATCCAGACCGACGCAGCCCTGAACAAGGGCAACTCCGGCGGCCCGCTGCTCGACGCGCGCGGCAACGTGATCGGCGTGAACTCGCAGATCGCGGCGGGCGACTCCGGCTCCAGCGGCAACGTCGGAATCGGCTTCGCGGTGCCGATCAACATGGTCAAGACGGTCGCTGCGCAGATCATCAAGACCGGCCACGCGGAGCATCCGTACCTCGGCATCTCCGCGCAGGCCGTCACCGGCACAGCCGCGAAGCTCTTCCACCTGCCCGCCTCCCACGGCCTGCTCGTGGCGCGCGTCCAGCCCGGGAGCGGCGCGGCCAAGGCGGGCCTTCGCGCCGGCACCGGGAACGCGACCCTCGCCGGCGAGAGCTACCCCCTCGGCGGCGACCTGATCACCAAGATCGACTCGACCCAGCTCTACTCCCTCGACCAGCTTCGTGACGTGATCGACGACCACCAGCCGGGCGATTCCGTTCGCCTGGAGACCTTCCGCGGCGACCAGCAGCGCACGGTCACCGTCAAGTTGGGACGGCAGCCGGACTCCCCGGGCTGACCCGTCCAGTTGGCCCCATCCCCTGGGGCCTGGTTCCCGGCCGCGCCGTTCGCCAGCACGGCGCGCCGGGATCGAAAGAAGGAGGCCGGAAGCCTGCCCCGGCCTCCTTCTTATCTTTGAATCCCGTGCCTGACTTCGGTCACGCACGGGCGTGCTCCGTAAGTACCTAGTCCATGTAGGCGGCATCCACGAGGTCGGCGAGCATCGGCATGGCTCGTTCGGCGGCCGCCTTCACGCCCTCGCCGAATGTCGGGAAGACGTGGTGCATCGCGGCCAGGTCGTCGACCGTCGCGCCGAAGCGCAGGCCGAGCGAGAAGCCCTGCACGATCTCGCCCGCGTTGCGCGAGACGACGTGGAGGCCGAGCACCTTCCGGTCGTCTCGGTCGTAGACGATTTTGAACAGCCCGTGCTCGGCGCCGACGAACTGGAAGCGCTTGACCCGCTCGTTGGCCGTGACCTCCACGTCGTGGCCCTGTTCCCGCGCCTGCTCCTCGGTCAGCCCGACCGAGCCCAGCTCCGGGTCGGTGAAGATCGCCGTCGGCAACACCGAGTAATCCGCGCTCGGCATGCCACCGCCGAACATGTCGGCCACGGCCACGCGGGCCTGGTACTGCGCGATCGGTGTGAACTGCGCAACGGCCGTGACGTCGCCGGCGGCCCAGATGCCGGGCGCGGGGGTTCGCAGGTGCTCGTCGACCTCGATCCCGGCCCTCGTAGTCCCGATGCCGGCGGCCTCGAGGCCCAGCTCCTCGACGTTCGGCACGCGGCCCGAGGCGAGCAGCACTCGCTCGGCGCGGCGCTCGAAGGTGTCGGAGCCGTCGCGCGGCGCGATCGTCGCAACCACCTCGTCGCCGTCCTGCCTGACCTGCTGGACGAAGACACCGGTCACGAGCTCGATCCCCTCCGCCTGCAGCGCCATGGTCAGCGTGGCGGAGGCCTCGGCGTCGGCGAGCGGCGCGATCCGCTCGGCGCCGTCCACGATGGTCACCTTCGCGCCGAAGCGCGAGAACGCCTGCCCGAATTCGAGGCCGACCGCGCCCGCCCCGACCACCAGCAGCGAGCTCGGCACCTCGTCCAGGTCGAGCGCGCTGACGTGGTCGATCCAGTCGAGGTCCTCGATTCCATCGACCGGCGGCACTGCGGTGCGCGAGCCCGTAGCAACCAGGATCCGGTCCGCTTCCAGCTCGCGGTCGCCGACGCGGAGGGCGCGTGGGCCGATGAACGTCGCCTGCCCGGTGATCGTGGTGAAGCCGTTCCCCTCGAGGTCGTGAACCCACTGCTCCTGGGTCTTCTTCAGCGACTCCTTCCAAGCCCGCACCCGAGCGAGGTCGACCTTCGCGCCGCCGGTCTCGATCCCGATCACCTGGGCGCGCGTGCTCGCGTCACTCGCCAGCTCGGCCGCGACGAGGTAGGCCTTCGTCGGCGAGCAGGCAACGTTGGGACAGCTGCCGCCCCAGCGCTCGCGCTCGACCAGGGCAACGCGCGCGTCGTAGTCGCGCATCGCCATGTTCGCCGCGTCGCGGGCCGCGGAGCCGCCGCCGATCACGACCAGGTCGAATCGCTCGGTCACGATCGCATTGTCTCGCCTGCGAAGCCCTCGTTACAGTCGTGGCGTGGCAGTGGTCGAGGCAGAGCTCCTCGAGCGGCTGCGGGCCGGGGACGAGAACGCCTTCGCCGCGCTGGTGCGCGAGTACCACCCGTCGCTCGTGCGCGTCGCCCGCATGTACGTGGCGACCCAGGCGGCCGCCGAGGAGGTCGCACAGGAGACGTGGCTCGGCGTGCTCAACGGGCTCGACCGCTTCGAGGGCCGCTCGTCGCTGAAGACGTGGATCTTCCGGATCCTGAGCAACATCGCGAAGACGCGCGCAGTGCGCGACGGCCGCACGCTGCCCTTCTCGGCCCTCCAGGATCCCGGCCGCGTGCCGGAGGCGGCGGTCGACGCCGACCGCTTCCTCGACCCCGAGCACCCGCGTTGGCCGGGCCACTGGGCGGTCAAGCCGGTGCCGTGGCCCGAGGACGCGCTGCTCACGGCCGAGACCCGGGAGCGACTGGCCGAAGCGATCGAGGCGCTGCCGGCCACGCAGCGGGCCGTCCTCTCGTTGCGGGACATCGAAGGCTGGTCGAGCGACGAGGTCCGTAACGCTCTCGACCTGAGCGAGACAAATCAGCGGGTGTTGCTGCACCGCGCTCGCTCGAAGGTGCGGGCAGCGCTGGAGTCGTATCTGGAGCAGGCATGAGCGTGGACGTCGAACAACTGAGTTGCCAGGAGCTGGTCGAGCTGGTCACCGACTACCTCGAGGGAGCTCTCTCGGCCGAGGAGGCCGCGCGTTTCGAGGATCACATCTCCCGTTGCGGCGCCTGCGCGATCTACGTCGAGCAGATCCGCCAGACGATCTCGCTCACGGGCCGGATCACGCCCGGCTCGCTCCCCCCGGCGGCCGAGCACGAGCTGCTCGAGGCCTTCCGCGGCTGGCGCTCCGGCCGGCCGTAACCACCTGCGCCCCCTGGATGCCACGTAGCCGGGCGCAGCTGCGAACGCGGAAGCCGTAGCGTACGGCCGTTGATCGAGCAGCATTTCGGCGAGAGCGCGGCGTGGTCGCTCGGGGTCGAGGAGGAGATCATGATCCTCGACGCCGAGACGCTCGCGCTGACGCCGGGCGTCGAGACGCTGCTGACCGGGCTCGAGGGGCGGGAGCTGCCGGGCGTGCTGAAGATGGAGCTGCTGGCCTCGATGGTCGAGCTTGCGACCGGCGTCTGCAAGTCACCACAGGAGGCGCTGGCCGACCTGCGCGAGTTGCGCGCGGCCGCCGACGAGAGCGCGCGCGCCAACGGGCTGCGCGTCGCGGCCGCCGGCACGCACCCGTTCAGCCTTCCGCAGGCGCAGGACATCGCGCCCGATCCGCGCTATCGCGAGTTCGTCGAGTACGCGGGGATCTCGGCGCGGCGCCAGGCCGTCTGCGGGCTGCACGTCCACGTCGCGATGCCGGGTCCCGACGAATGCCTGCGCGCGCTCGAGGGCGTCCTGCCGTGGCTGCCGCTGGTACTGGCGCTCTCGGCCAACTCGCCCTACCTCGCCGGCGAGGAGACGGGGCTCGCATCCGCCAGGGCCGAGGTGCTCGCGCTGCTCCCTCGCGCCTCGGCGCCGCCGGTCTTCGACTCCTACGCCGCGTGGGAGGCGTTTGTCGAGCGCTTCGTCCGAATCGGGCTCGCGGACGGCTACACGCGCTTCTGGTGGGACATTCGGCCGCACCCGCGCTTCGGCACGCTCGAGGTGCGCGCGCCCGACCAGCCGACCTCCGTCGAGCGCACCGCCGCCCTCGTCGCGTTGCTGCAGGCGCTTTGCGTGACGGTGCTCGAAGGCGAGCCGCCGCAGCCGGCCAACCGAGGGGACTACGCACAGAACCGCTGGGCCGCGCTGCGCTTCGGCCCGCGCGCCGAGCTGATCCATCCCGACGGCGAGCGGCTCGTCGGCGTCGGGGAGCTGGCCCACGAGCTGCTCGAGCTGGTCGCGCCGGCGGCCCGCGAGCTCGGCGGTGGGGACGTGTTGCAGGCACTCGACCCTAGCGCCTGCGAAGGCGACCGCCAGCTCGAGGTCGGTCGTGAGCGCGGGCTCGAGGCCGTCGCCGCGGACGCCGTCGAGCGAACGCTACGATCGGGCTAGATGGCGACTCGTTCCGAGACGATCCAGGTCAGCGGCATCCGCTGCGAGCGCTGCGTCGGCCGCCTGGCCGGCGCCTTGCGCGGGCACGATGGCCTCGAGCTCGCGAACGCGAACCTCATGGGCCAGGTTCAGCTGCAGTGGGACGACGAGCAGACCGATCGCGACGCGATTCTGGCCGCGATGGCCAAGGCCGGCTTCCGGGAGCTCGAAGCGGTCTAGGGAGTGTCGTGCGGGTCGGGCGGAATGATCGGCCGCCCTCGCAGGCCGGCGTCGCTCTCGCCCTGCTGGGTCTTCACGCGCCGCTCACTCGCCGACTCGATGCCTGCCCGCGCGGCCTGCTCGTCAGCGCTCCAGGCAGGGTCGTCGGGAGTCACCTCGCCGTAGCCTTCGGTCTCCGGGTTCTCGTACCCCTCGGCCAGCCCGTAGTGGGCTGCCGTGGCCCGCCGGTCGAGCTCCTCGCCCTCCTTGAACGTGGGCGAGTCTTCGACGAGCTCCTTCGAGACGCTCAGTCTCACCACTTGCTCCGAGTCGTCGGGGTGGGCGAACGCCTTCGGAATGGCGTGGCGCTTCTTCCGCAGCGTCCCCTCCTCGGCGATCAGGAAATCGCCGTCGACCGCGACCACCTGGCCGAGCTTGCCGTCGTCCGAGCCGATCACTTCGTATCCATCCATCCGGCCTCGCCTACCCATCGGGAGCCGTCCCAAACGGGAATGCGCAGGGGCCTGCGGGCGTTCCAGCGCGTAAGAACGACGATGCTAGGGTGGCCGCGATGGGCGAGACCACTCCACAAGCGGACCCCAGGAAGCTGGCCGAGGAGGCCCGCGACCGGGTGCGCTTCGAGGAGGAAGCGCTCGAGCTCGCGGACCAGGTCTACCGCGTGGCGCGGCGCCTGGTGTCCACCCGTGAGGAGGCTGAAGACCTGATGCAGGAGACATACTCGCGCGCCTTTCGCGCCTGGCGGTCGTTCCAGCCGGGCACCAACCTGCGCGCCTGGCTGCTCCGCATCCTCACCAACCTGAACATCGACCGCGGCCGCAAGCAGCAGCGCTCGCCCGACCTGCAGCCGCTCGAAGAGGGCGATTACTACCTCTACAACAAGCTCGAGGAAGCCGGCCGCGAGCCGAACGTCGAGCAGGAGCGCGTGGACGAGCGGCTCTCACAGGACGATGTGGTCGCGGCGCTCTCGGCGGTGCCGCACGACTTCCGCGACGTGGTCGTGCTCGTCGACATCGGCGACTTCAGCTACGCCGACGCGGCGCAGATCCTCGAGATCCCGATCGGCACCGTCATGTCGCGTCTGCATCGTGGTCGTCGTATCCTGAAACGCGAACTGGCAGACGAAGCGGTCGGGAGCGCCTGATGACCTACGGTGCGGAAGTCGATCCCTGCGAGAAGTGCGAAGAGCTTCTGCAGCCGTACCTCGACCGCGAGCTCTCCGACGCGGAGCGCGCCGAGGCCCAGTCGCATCTCGACAGCTGCTCCTATTGCCGCAAGCGCTATCGCTTCGAGGAGGAGCTGCGGCGGTTCGTCAGGCAGGCAGCCGTCGAGGAGATGGCGCCAGAGCTCAAGCTGAAGCTCTCGCAGCTGCGCACCTCGCTCTTCTGACGGAAGCGCAGCGGGTCGACCGGCTGCCCGAAGTGCCGTAGCTCGAAATGCAGATGCGTCCCGGTGCACCAGCCGGTGCAGCCCGCGGTGCCCAGGCGCTGACCCGCGGCGACCCGCTCGCCGGGGCGCACGCGCCAGCCGGCCAGGTGGGCATAGAGCGCGATCCAGCTGTGGCCGAGCGAGACCTTCACCAGGTTTCCGTAGCCCTCGTACCCCCGGGGCGTACCGACGGCGACGACTCGTCCCGGCTCGGCTGCGCGAACGACCGTGGAGCGGAGGATCCCGATGTCGATCCCGGGATGCCAGCGACCGCCGTCGTCGCCGAACGGGCCGGTCACGGTTCCCTGCGCCGGCCACGCCGACCAGTCGGGCGCGGGTTGTGGCGGCGCCAGCGGCGCACGCGACAGCGCGAGGGTGACGAGCAGCAGGGCCAGCACGAGCGGGGAAGGCTAGCCGGTGGCGTGCGCGGGGCCAACGATCACGACGAGCCGCCGCTTGTTCGTGCCGCCGGGAAGCGGGTGCACCGCTACACCGCCCAGCTGGCCGGCGAGGCGCTTCGCGAGGTCGACCCCGCCCGGCTCGAAGTAGACCGACGTCTCGCGGTAGTCGAACCGGCTCGCGCGCGTGACGTGCTGTATGCGGTAGCCGAACGAGCCGACCCGGCTCGCAACCCGGCGCGTGTAGTTGATGTCGCCGCTGCCGTTCAGGACGTCGATCGACACCTTCCACGGCGGTGGCAGGGTCGCCGCCTGTAGGGCCGCGGCCGAAGGGCCGTTGCCGTCGAGGGCCACCGCGAGGGTGATCGCCACCGCCAGAACGACCACGAGAGCGGCGCCGGCGGCGATCCAGCGGCCGATCGGGCGCGGCGCGGGAGGCTCGACCGGCATCCCCGAAAGCTTCCGCGCCTCGCGGTGGTCGATTCCAAGCGAGGTCGCGTAGCGGAGGACGGCCAGCACCGCGGTGTCCTGGCCCTGGAAGCGGTAGAGCTTGCCCTCCTCGATCCACTCGACCTGCTCTGGCCAGAGCGCCGCGCGCTTCGCCGCCTCCTCGACCGTCAGCTTCCGCTGCAGGCGCAGCGTGGTCAGCGGCGAGGTCCGCGCAGGCGGTTCGGTGGCTAGGGGTCGGGCGAGCTCCATGGCTTCAGTCTCTCTGGCACCTCATCGGCGAAGTCGACGTCTCCTGGAGGGCTTAGATCGTCGCAGGGAACGAGGACGGCGTCGAGCGTCTTGGCTCCCTCGTCGGGAATTCCTGCCCACGCCTCGCGCGCAAGCAGCACGGGATGGAGGCGCGTGCCGCCGTAGGTCGCGGCGACGACGGGCGCGCTCGCCGCTCGCCAGGCGTCGATCACGCGGTCGATCGCGGACGGGTCGAGCTCAGGCCCGTCACCGAGGACGACGACCGCAGCCTCGGCATCCGGCGGCAGCGCCGCGAGGCCGCAGCGCAGCGACGCGCCGGGGCCGAGCTCCCATTCCGGGCAGTGGACGGTGGGAGCCGCCACCTCGAGCTCGTGCGCGCCCAGCACGACCAGAGCGTCGTCAATGTCACTTCGGCGGACGCGCTCGAGGACCGGCTCGAGCAGCAGCTCCTGCTTCGGCGAGCCGAAGCGGCTCGACGCGCCGGCCGCCAGCACGACCGCCCAGACGCTGCTCAAGCGAGGGCTTCGAGAGCCCGGCGCACGAGTGGGCGGGCGAGGTCGACCTTGTAGGCCGTGCCCGGAAGCGGCGTCGCGCGGTCGAGCTCGTCCTGTCCCGCGAGCAGCCACGGTATCGGCGCGACGCCCGCCAGCGCGAGGCGAGTCTCGCCTCCGTTTCGAGCGGCCGCGACTCCGACGAGGGCGAACGAGAAGCGGTTGCGCTCCATCGCCTTCACGTACGTGCTCGCCTCCGGCCGCGGCACATCGAGCTCGAGGATCAGCTCACCGGGCTCGAGCGCGGTCACGTCGCGGTCGTCGTCGGTCGGCAGCCGGTAGAGCTCTGCGATCGGGAAGGAACGCCGGTCGGTCCGCACCGTCGCGCCGAGCGCAAGCAGCGCCGCTGCCGGATCCGATGGATGCGCCGAGGCGCAGCGTTCGTTGCCGAAGATCGCGTGCTCGCGGTGCGTCCCCTGGCGCGCGTGGCAGACGTCGCCCCCGTGCAGGTAGCAGGGGTAGCGGAGCCGCCAGTACCAGCAGCGCGTTGCCTGGAGCAGGTTCCCGCCGATCGTCCCCATCGAGCGGAGCTGGGGCGAGGCGGCCAGCGTGCAGGCCTCGCGCAGGGCGGCCGGGATCTCCGGGTCGACCTCGAGCTCGGCGAGCGTCGTGCCGGCGCCGATCGTCGTTCCCTGCACGCCGCGCGGGACCACGGCGCGCACGTCGACGAGCGTGTCGGCCTCGATGAGCCTCGAGCGCAGCAGCGGCACGAGCTCGGTGCCGCCGGCGAGCGCGCGCGAACCGTTCCCTAGCGCGGAGGTCGCATCCGCGACCGAGTCAGGCTGTACTAGTCGCAAGCTTCCGCTCCCGCTCGCGGGCCTCGTTCAGCGCCCGCAGCATCTCCTCGCGCGTGACCGGCAGCGAGCGCACGTCAGCGCCAGTCGCGTCGCGGATCGCGTTCACGATCGCCGCGGCGGTCGGGACGATCGGCGGCTCGCCGAGTCCCTTCGAGCCGAGGTTCGTCAGGTGCTCGTCCGGGATGTCGAGCAGCTCCACGACCATCTCGGGGACGTCGGCGATCGTCGGCAGCTTGTACGTGTCGAGCGTCTGCGTGAGTATCCGCCCGCTCGCCGGATCGACCAGCCTCTTCTCGGAGAGCGTGTGGCCTACGCCCTGGATGATCCCGCCCTCGACCTGGCTCTGCGCGCCGAGCGGGTTGATCACACGGCCCACGTCGTGGATCGCGGCGATCCGCTCGACCGTCACCTCGCCGGTCTCGACGTCCACGGCCACGTCCGCCACCTGAACCCCGAACGTCAGCACGCGCATCCCGGTCGGGTTCGGCCCGCGCGTGCCCTTGCCGGTGATCTGCGCGTCCTCGAGCAGGCCCGTGACCTCCTCGAGTGGCCAGGAGCCGCCGTCGGCCGAGACGACGCGCCCGTCCTTCAGGGACAGGACGCGCTCTTCGAGGTGGTAGCGCTGCGCCGCGATCTCGATGATCTGCCGCGCGGCGTCGGCGGCGGCCGCCCGCACGGCGGGCCCCATCGACGGCGTCGTGGAAGAGCCGGCAGAGATCGAGGCGTAGGTGCCACGGGCGGAGTCGCCCAGGGACACGCGCACGCGCTCCAGCGGGAGGCCGAGCTCCTCGGCGGCGATCTGCGCCATTGCGGTGCTGGTTCCGGTGCCGATGTCCTGCATGGCCGTGAGCACGGTGGCGTAGCCGTCGGAGCTGACACGCACACCGGCGTACGAGGGCGGGCCGCCGCCGCCGTACCAGATCTGGCTCGCCAGCCCCGTGCCGCGCTGGATCGCTCCCTCGGAGCTCGCGCGCACCTCCTCGCGCCTCGCCCAGTGAGCGTCGGCACGGTCGTAGCACTCGAGCAGCTTCTTGGACGAGAACGGCCGCCCGTCTGCGAGGTCGCTGTCGGCGTGGTTGCGGCGGCGCAGCTCGAGCGGGTCGAGCTTTAGGCGGCCGGCAACCTCGTCGAGCAGGCACTCCAGCCCGAACGTGCCCTCGACGAAGCCCGGCGCGCGGAAAGCGGCGTTCGGCGGCAGGTTCAGCTTCGTGCCGTAGGTCAGGGTGCGGACGTTCTCGCAGGCGTAGAGCATCTCCACCGGCCCGTAGGTCGGTCCGGAGAAGCCCGACCAGCCGATCGTGTTCACGTACTCGGCCTCGAGCGCCACCAGCGTGCCGTCCGACCGGGCGCCGGCGCGCAGACGCTGGATCGTGCCGTTGCGGTTGCCGCTGGCCAGGTTCTCCTCGCGGCGCGTGAGCGCGCAGCGGACCGGTCGGCCCGTCTTGCCGGCGAGCGCGATCGCGATGTACGTGTAGTCGCCGGGCCCGTTCTTGGCGCCAAAGCCTCCGCCCATGTAGTGGCACACGACGCGCACGCGGTCGGCCGGAAGCTCGAGCTGCTTCGAGACGGCAGCGCGGATCCCCCAGATGAACTGCGTGGAGATGTAGATCTCGAGCGTGTCGCCCTCCCAGCGCGCCACCGACTGGTGGGTCTCCATCGCGTTGTGGAGCACGGTCTGGGTGCGGTACTCGGCCTCGACGACCACATCGGCCTCGGCGAATCCAGCGTCCACGTCGCCGCGCTCGTAGGTGCGCGGCTCGTCCACGAACGACTTCTGCCGCACCGCCTCCTCGGGATCGAGCAGCGGCTCGAGCTCCTCCAGCTCGAGCTCGATGAGCGCGAGCGCCTCTCGAGCGCGCGCGTAGCTCTCCGCGGCGATCGCCGCCACCGGCGCGCCGTGGTAGCTCGGCTCCGACTGGAGCACGTGGCACTCGTCAGGGCCGACCGCGCCGAACACCCCCGGCAGCTCGAGGGCGCGACCGAAATCGAGCTTGTTCACGCGCGCGCGCGCGTGCGGCGACCGCAGCACCGCCGCGTGGACGAGTCCCGGCAGCTGTAGGTCGGCCGTGTAGATCGCCTGGCCGCGCGCCCGCTGGTGGCCGTCCTGCCGCGGCGCGGGCCGGCCGACGACCGTGCCCGGGCCTTGCGGCCACTGGTCGAGCGCGTCGTCGTCGCCCTCGACCACGACCCACTGCTCGGTGTACTGCCCCTCGACTTCCTTCTCGGTCCGGATCAATCGCGCCACGTGAGAACAGCCTCCTCGATTCGCGGGTACGCGCCGCAGCGGCAAAGGTTGCCGGCCATCGCGTGGCGGACGCGCTCGGGGGTGGGGTTCGGCTCGGCCTCGACGAGCGCCGCCGCCGAGACGATCTGGCCCGGCGTGCAGTAGCCGCACTGGAGAGCATCGGCGCGGACGAAGGCGTCGACCAGCGCGTGGTCGCGCAGCCCTTCGATCGTCGTCACCTCGCGCTCGCCGACGGTGTGCACGAGTGTGATGCAGGACAGCACGGGGACGCCGTCGAGCTGCACCGTGCACGCGCCGCAGTGACCCTCGGCGCAGGCGATCTTCGTGCCGGTTAGGCCGAGGTCGTCGCGGAGCGTCTCGGCGAGCGTCTGCCCGACCGGCGGGTCGCCCGCCTGAAGCACCGTCCCGTTGATCTTCAGCTCAAGCACCGGAAGTCACCGCCAGGATGTCCGCCAGGTGGACGAGCCGAAACGTCGTCCGGCTGACGACCCGTTGCTCGCCTTCGTCCTCGACCTCCGGCAGCACGCGCCAGAGGTCGCGTGCCGCCTCGATCAGCTTGCGGATCCGGTCGCGCGCCTCCTGGTGCCCGTCGCGGTCGTCGCAGGCGTTGAGCGCGAGGCCGAGGACACCGATCGTGTCGGCCTGGCGCGTCCAGAGAAGCGGAGTCGCCATCGAGAGGTACTGGTGGATGCGGGCGAAAGCCATCGGCTGCGAGAACGTGTTGCTTCCCACCGGCGCGGTCAGCTCGGGCGGCGGCTTCCCGTCGGCGATCCCGTTGGCGGTCCCGGCCAGCATCGCGCGCAGCTGCGCGTCGTCGAAGCCGGCGATGCGCGCGGTGCGCAGCGCGATCAGCAGGGAGCTCGGCTGCTGGCCATACGGGTAGTCGGAGGCGTAGACGACCTGCTCCGGCGAGACGAGGTGGTAGAGGCTGAGCAGGTCGATGGGGCTCCAGACCGAGGTGTCGAAGTAGACGCCGGCCTTGCCGCCGAAGCAGGCGGCGAGCGAGGCGAGGTCGGCGATGCCGGCGTGAGCGATGATCAGCTGGGAGCCGGGGTACGCGTCGACCTGGCGGCGCAGGTGGTCGGCGATCGGCGGCAGGCCCCGGCCGCCGTGGATCAGGATCGGCACCCCGCGCTCGGCCGCAAGCTCGAAGACCGGCGCCAGCCGCTCGTCGTTCAGCAGGAACTTCTGCGCCCGGGGATGGAGCTTGATCCCGCGCGCGCCGAGGTCGAGGCAGCGCTTCGCCTCCTCGATCGGCCCCTCGGTGAGATCGAGACGGACGAACGGGATCATCCGCCCGCCCGAGCGCTCCGCGTAGGCGAGCGTGCGGTCGTTCGCGGCCCGGAATGCCGGGTGCCGGTCGACCTCGTCCATGCAGAACATGAAGCAGCGCGAGATTTCGTAGCGGTCGAGGATCCGCTCGAGGTCCTCGTAGACCCCGGTCATGCCGTCGATGTCGTGGCCGAGGTGGACGTGCGCGTCGAAGATCTCGACGTCCTGGGGCAGCTCGCGCCGGAGCTCTTCGTCGTAGTCGGCGATCAGTGACTGCGCGCGGTTGAGGACCTCGTCCACGGGCGTCAGTGTACGTTCAGGAGAGATGGCAGCCCCCCGCGTCGAACGCGGCCGGCTCGTACTCGATGGTCAGTTTTGGGGGCTGTCCAACGGCTGGTCGGCCACCCTGCTCGCGATCCCCGCAGCCGGGGCCGCGCTCGTCGGTCTCGCGTCGCTCTGGCCGGCCCTCTATGCCGCGCTCGTTCGCGAGGACTCCGCGCTGGAGTGGCTGCAGGTCGCCGCATACACCGCGGCGCTCGCGCTTGCCGCGGTGTGCGCATATCGGCTCGAGCGGCGCGGGCGGAGGCTGTTCGCGGTGCTGTTCGCGCTGCTCGCGCTGTGCTGCCTCTTCGCGGCCGGTGAGGAGATCTCGTGGGGCCAGCGCGTGTTCGGGTTCGGCACTCCCGACGACCTTGCCTCCATCAACAACCAGGAGGAGCTGAACGTGCACGACGTGGTCGAGGTTCAGGGGAAGTTCAACGGCTTGCTCGCGCTGGCGAGCCTGTACGGGCTCGTCTCGCCGTGGCTCGTCCGGCGGCGCGTGCTGGTCGTGCCACCCGTCGCACTCGGCGCGGCGTTCTTCGTCATGCTCGCGTACACGGCGAGCCGCGCGCTGTTCTTCCCGCACCCCAACCACGAGCTCGCGAAGTTCAGCGAGTGGCCCGAGACATGCTTCGCGGGAGCACTCGCGGTCTTCGGGCTTCTCGCCCTGCGGCGCCTTCGCTCGGACCCGCCACGGTAGCGCCGCGATACGATGCGCCCCGCCGTGGCAGACGTTCTCATCTACGCCGACTCCCTCCGCTCGCCGGAGATGCGCCACGAGGTTCCCGTCGCGATCCCGGACCCGTTTCTGTACGCGGAGCGGGACGGCGAGCGCCACCTGGTGACGAGCTCGTTCGAGCTCGACCGCATCCGCGAGGTCGCCCCGGAGCTGGACGCGCTGCCCCACGAGGAGTTCGGCATCGACGAGCTCTACGCGCAGGGGCTCTCGCGCGCGGAGATCGAGCTCGAGACCATCCTGCGCGCGGCGCGCCGCTTCGGCGTCGAGCAGGCCGTCGTGCCGTCGACCTTCCCGCTCGAGGTGGCCGACCACCTGCGCGCGAACGGGATCGAGGTCACCGCCGACCGCGACTACTTCGTCCAGCGCAGGCGCGTGAAGAACGACGCCGAGCTGGCGGGCATCCGCCGGGCACAGCGAGCTGCGGAGGCCGCGATGGACGCCGCGCGCGAGCTGATGCGCGCCTCCGAGCGTCAGAACGGCAGCCTGATGCTCGACGGTGAGCCGCTTACCTGCGAGCGGATCAAGCTCGCGGTCGAGCAGGCCTTCACCGCCAACGGCGCCTTCGCGGATGAGTTCATCGTCTCGCACGGCTCGCAGACCGCCGTCGGCCACGACATGGGGTCCGGGCCGATCGCGCCCGACGAGCCGATCTGCCTCGATCTCTTCCCGCGCGACCGCGACTCGGGCTGCTTCGCGGACATGACGCGTGTGTTCGTCGTCGGCACGCCCTCCGACGAGCTCCTCGAGTGGCACAAGCTTTGCAAGGAGGCGCTCGACCGCTCGGTGGCGGCGGCCAAGCCCGGCACCCCGGGAAGCGAACTCTTCAAGATCACCTGCGACGTCTTCGAGGAGCACGGCTATCCGACGCTTCGCTCGAAGGACGCGGGCGAGGTGCTCCAGGACGGCTTCTACCACTCGCTCGGTCACGGGGTCGGGCTGGAGGTGCACGAGGAGCCTTCGCTCGGCCGGGCGCCAGGCGAGCTCGTCGCGGGCGACGTGATCGCGGTAGAGCCGGGCCTCTACCGGCACGGCCACGGCGGCTGTCGGCTCGAGGATCTCGTGCTCGTGACCGAGAACGGGCCCGAGGTGCTGACGGACTACCCGTACGACCTCCAACCGTAGGTGTAAACCGACCGCCACCGGGGTACCTGAATCGCAGCCCGATCGATCGGGCGCGAATCGAACGCCGACTCCCAGGAGGCAGGCCCGAGGGCCGGCACCAAAGGAGGCTTCCATGGCTGTTCTCGCTGAGGAACGTGCCCGGCCGACCCTGGTGGAGTCCACGCCCGTCGCCGACCCGGCCCCGCTGGGGCTCGCGGCGTTCGCGCTGACGACCTTCATCCTGAGCGGCCACAACGCGTCGTTCATCCCCGACATCACCTGGCTCGGGCTCGCCTTCTTCTACGGAGGGCTCGCGCAGCTGCTCGCCGGGATGTGGGAGTTCCGGAACCGAAACGTGTTCGGCGCGACCGCCTTCTCGACCTACGGCGGGTTCTGGATGGCGCTGGGCTTCTTCGTCACGCTCGTCGTGCTTTCGAAGACCGCGGCCGCGGCGATCCAGGGTCCCGAGCTGCTGAACGGGCTCGCGTGGTTCCTGCTCGCGTTCTCGATCTTCAACTTCTACATGCTGATCTCGAGCCTGCGAGTGACCATCGCGGTCTTCCTCGTCTTCCTCACGCTGCAGGTGACGGAGTGCCTGCTCACGGCAGGGTTCTTCACCGAGGCGCACGGCGGCAGCCCCTGGCTCACGCACGCCGGCGGCTGGGCGGGGATCGTGACCGCGGCCGTGGCGTGGTACGCCTCGGCGGCCGGGGTGATGAACGGCATGGCCGAGGAGCGCGTCGTGTTGCCCGTCGGCGGGCCGCTCTGGACGCGCGTGCCGATGCTGAACCGCTTCGGCTCGCCGGTCTATCCAGGCGCTTAGGATTCCCGGGCGATGGCGAGTCAACCCGCAATCGAGACCATCCTGCTCGAGGAGCGGCGCTACGAGCCGCCGCCCGAGTTCGCGGCGCAGGCCAACGCGCAGCCCGAGATCTACGACCGCGACTTCGACGAGTTCTGGGAGACGGAGGCGCGCGAGCGCGTCTCCTGGTTCGAGGACTTCACGCAGCTCTACGAGTGGGAGCCGCCGTACGCCAAGTGGTACCTCGGCGGGAAGCTGAACGTCGCCTACAACTGCGTCGACCGCCACGTCGAGGCCGGCAAGGGCGACAAGGTGGCCTTCCACTGGGAGGGCGAGCCCGAGGACGAGCGCCGGACGATCACCTTCGCCGACCTGCAGGGCGAGGTCGTCAAGCTCGCGAACGCGCTCAAGAAGCTCGGCGTGCAGAAGGGCACGCCCGTCGGGATCTACCTCGGGATGGTCCCCGAGGCGCCGGTGGCGATGCTCGCCTGCGCCAGGCTCGGCGCTCCGCACACCGTGGTCTTCGGCGGCTTCTCGGCCGACTCGCTCGCCGATCGCCTGAACGACATGGGCTGCGAGGTGCTGATCACACAGGACGAGGGCCTGCGCAACGGCGGCAAGGTGCCGCTGAAGGCGAACGCCGACGAGGCGCTCTCACGGGCCCCGGGCGTGAAGCACGTGGTCGTCCTGCGCCGCACCGGCGGCGACGTCAACTGGAACGACGAGCGCGACCGCTGGTGGCACGACCTCGTCGCCGACGAACCCGACGACCCGGAATCGTGCCCGTGCGAGCCGATGGACTCGGAGGACCTGCTCTACCTGCTCTACACGAGCGGCACGACCGCCAAGCCGAAAGGCATCGCCCACACGACGGCCGGCTACCTGGTCGGCACGGCCGCGACCCATCACTACATCTTCGACGTCAAGCCCGACTCGGTGTACTGGTGCGCAGCCGACATCGGCTGGGTGACCGGCCATAGCTACATCGTCTACGGGCCGCTCTGCAACGGGACGACCGGCGTGCTCTACGAAGGCGTGCCGAACTTCCCGGACAAGGATCGCTGGTGGGCGATCGTCGAGCGCTACGGCGTGGACATCCTGTACACGGCCCCGACCGCGATCCGCACGCACATGAAGTGGGGCCCGGAGTACGCCCAGAAGCACGACCTCTCGTCGCTGCGCCTGCTCGGCTCGGTCGGCGAGCCCATCAACCCCGAGGCCTGGGTCTGGTACCGCGAGCACAT
>JBIOZO010000040.1:0-7441 GCA_044871215.1 Gaiellaceae bacterium
TCCGGGGACTTTGTCGGCGGGACGGTCCAGGTGACCAACCCTGGCACGAGCTGCACGAATCAGACGTTCGCGGTGCACGGGATCCTCGGGAACGTCGGCTGGTGGTCGGCCGGGAGCGGGAGCGGGACGTTCAACGTCACGTTGACCCATTACCGCCGGTCGATCTTCGGTCGGTGTGTCAGTTACGCCGCCTCGGTGAGGGGGACGCTCACGCTGACGCTCTGAACGCGGACCTTCCGCGCACGGATCGCTAGCGTAGACCGGGTGCACAGCGCCCCCGCCGTCGAGACCACTGGGCTGCTCAAGAGTTACGGCGATGTCCACGCGCTGCGCGGGGTCGATCTCCAGATCGAGCCGGGCAGCGTCTTCGGCCTGCTCGGCCCGAACGGCGCCGGCAAGACGACAACTGTTCGCATCCTGACGACGCTGCGACAGCCCGACGACGGCTCCGCGCGCGTCGCCGGCTTCGATGTCGTCCGCGACGCCGCGAAGGTGCGAGAGCGAATCGGGCTCGCCGGCCAGTACGCGGCGGTGGACGAGAACCTCACCGGTTTCGAGAACCTCGAGATGGTCGGCCGGCTCTACCACCTCGCTCGAGGGCCTGCGCGTGCGCGTGCGCGTGAGCTCCTGTCGTCCTTCGACCTCACGGATGCCGCCGACCGTCTCGTCCGGACCTATTCGGGCGGGATGCGCCGCCGCCTCGACCTCGCCGCCGCGCTGCTGGCCCGGCCGCCGGTGCTGTTCCTCGACGAGCCCACCACCGGGCTCGACATCCGCAGCCGCATCGAGCTCTGGAACGCGATCGACGCGCTCGTCTCGGAGGGCACGACGGTGCTGCTCACCACGCAGGACCTGGACGAGGCCGATCGGCTCGCCGCTGCGATCGCCGTGATCGACCAGGGCCTGGTGATCGCGGAGGGCACGCCGGGCGAGCTCAAGCGCCAGGTCGGCGGCGAGCGGCTCGACATCCATCTTTGCAACGAGCAGCGCGGGGAGGACGCCGTCGCCGCTCTCGCGTCGATCGCCAGCGACCGGCCGTTTCTCGAGGACGGCTCGGTCCGCGTGCCGGTCGTCGAGCGCCGCGGGACGATCGCCGACGCCGTTCGCCGGCTCGACGACGCCGGCATCGCGATCGACGACATCTCCGTCAGCTCACCGACGCTGGACGACGTCTTCCTCAAATTGACCGGGCACGCGGCCGAGCGCGAGGACGAAGAAGCGGAAGCCCAGTCGCGGTGAACGCGCTTCGTTACGGCTTCTCCGACACCCTCGTCCTGGCGAAGCGCAGCCTGCTGCGAATCCCGCGCCAGCCGGATCTGCTCGTCGGTTTCACGGTCCAGCCGATTCTCTTCATCCTGCTCTTCGTCTATGTCTTCGGCGGCGCGATCAAGACGCCCGGCTTCGACTATGTCGACTTCTTGATGCCCGGGATCATCGTCCAGTCGATCGTCTTCGGAGGGTTCGTGACGGCGCTCGGGCTGGCCGACGACCTGAAGAAGGGGTTGATCGACCGGTTTCGCTCGCTGCCGATGACCCGCTCGGCATTGCTGACCGGTCGCACGCTGGGGGACGTTGTGACCAACGTTTTCCAGCTGGTCGTGATGTTCACGGTCGGGCTGATCATCGGCTTCAACTTCTCGAGCAGCGTGGGGGAGGTCATCGCCGGGATCCTGCTGCTCCTGCTGATCGGTTACGCGTTCTCGTGGGTCTTTGCCTTCATCGGGCTCTCGTCTTCCTCGCCAGAGGCAGCGAACGCGTTCGGCTTCACCATCCTGTTTCCCGTCACGTTCGTCTCGTCGGCGTTTGTTCCCGTCGCCACCATGCCGAGCTGGCTGCAGCCGATCGCCGAGCACAACCCGTTCACGAGGATGGTCAACGCCGCGCGCGCGCTGTTCCTCGGCATTCCGGCCGGGGACAACGTCTGGCTGGCGCTGGTCTGGACGCTTGCGATCATCGCCGTCTTCGCTCCGCTCTCGGCCTGGCGCTACCGGCGGGTCGTCAGCGAGTGAAGATCGTCCTTTCGTTGCTGCGCGGCTGATGTCCCGAAGTCGCCGGTGCGGGTACGGGCATAGCTTTTGGTCGTGCCGTGGCTGGGCTGGTTGCTCGTCGGGATCGGGGTGGCGCTCGTCGTGTACGCCGCGTTCCTGCTCGTGCTCGTCATGCTCGGCCGGCGCGGCGACGCCCGCGCGCTCGCGACGCTCATGCCCGACTGCATCGTCCTCGTCGGGCGCCTGGCGCGCGACCCTCGGGTGCCCCGCAGCCGCAAGCTCCTGCTCCTCGGGCTCGTCGGCTACCTCGCGCTGCCGTTCGATCTCGTGCCCGACTTCATTCCGGTGGCCGGGCAGCTCGACGACGCGATCATCGTCGCGCTCGTCCTTCGGAGCATCGTGCGCTCCGGCGGTGAGGACCTGATCCGCGAGCAGTGGCCGGGGCCTGAGCAGACGCTCGCGTTGATTGTGCGCCTTACCGCCTGACCGCTTACGGAGAGCCCGTGCTGCCGCGACCTTCCTTCGGCTCCTCCAGGAACCTGAGCAACTCGCCGACCGAGTGGTGGCGGTGCCGGGGATGCCGGAGCGGGAGCTCCTCGTGCACCTCGTACTGGTTGCGGCGACCCACGCGCGTCTTCGTCAGGTAGCCGGACTTCTCGAGCTCGCTCACGATCTGGGCGGCGGTTCGCTCGGTGATTCCGACCATCTCGGCGATGTCGCGGAGGCGCGCGGTGGGGTTCGTCGAGACCACCTGGAGGACGTGACCGTGATTCGTCACAAATCGGAACGTATGGTCTTCATTGCCGGAAACGGAGTTCATCTTTCCTGTATGGTAGTCCGAAGTTCGGACACGGGGCGTAACGCAAACAGGGGGTATCGAAGTGGAAGGCAGGCCACTGAATCTCGCCGCGCGCGCGGGGCGTTGGAGCGCCACGCATTGGAAAACCGCGACCGCGATCTGGGTCGCGGCAGTCGCTCTTGCGATCACCGTCGGGTCGATCGTCGGTACGCACGACCTCTCGATGGCCGAGCAATCGACCGGGGAAACCGCTCAGGCGGAGCGGATCCTGGCGGGCGCGGGCTTCAGCACGCCTGCGAACGAGAGCGTGCTCGTCAAGTCGACGGCGCTGACGACGTCGGATCCGGAGTTCCGCTCTGCCGTGCAGGCGGTGATGGCGAAGCTGCGCACGATGCCGCAGGTCCAGCACCTGCGCACGGGCGCGGCAGGCGAAATCTCGAAGGACCGGCACGCGCAGCTGGTCGAGTTCGACATGCGCGGCGAGTCGGAAACGGCGGACGCGCGGGTCCAGCCGCTGCTCGACGCCGTTGCCGGCCTGCAGGACGCGAACCCACAGTTCACGATCGCCCAGTTCGGCCTCGCCAGCTCGACGCACGAGCTGAACGACACGATCGGCAAGGACTTCGAGAAGGCCGAGAAGCTCTCGGTGCCGATCACGTTCCTGATCCTGCTCTTCGCCTTCGGCGCGTTCGTTGCGGCCGGCATCCCGGTGGTACTCGCCTTCTCGGCTGTGCTCGGGTCGATCGGGCTCTCGCAGTTCGTCAGCCAGGTGGCGCACGCCTCCGACGCGACGCAGTCGGTGATCCTCCTGATGGGGATGGCGGTCGGCGTCGACTACTCGCTGTTCTACGTCAGGCGCGAGCGCGAGGAGCACGCGGCCGGCTACCGCGGCCACGAATCGCTCTTCCGCGCGGCGGCGACCTCGGGCCAGGCCGTCCTGATTTCCGGCTTCACCGTGCTGATCGCGATGGCCGGGATGCTCTTCGCCGGCTCGAAGATCTTCACCTCGATCGGCATCGGGGCGATGATCGTCGTCGCCTTCTCGCTCGTCGGCTCACTGACCGTGCTGCCGGCCCTCCTGGCCAAGCTCGGCGACCGGGTCGAATGGGGGATTCGCCAGGTGCTGGCCGCAATGGTGCTGTGGGTCACCGGCAAGTTCGGCTGGCGCCCCCACTGGCTCGTCTGGCTGCGTGACACCCGGACGCTGCTTCGCCGCCTGAAGGGCAACCGGCAGGAATCACGCGTCTGGGGCGTCGTGCTGAAGGGCTCGATGCGCTACCCGGCGATCGCGGCCGCGGCCTCGACGGCGCTGCTCGTCCTCTTCACGCTGCCGGCCCTGAACCTCCACACAAAGCTGCTCAGCTTCACCGACCTGCCGAAGAACCTCGCGATCGTCAAGACGTACGACACGATCCAGAAGTCGTTCCCGGGGTCGCAGGATCCGGCGCACGTCGTGGTCGAGGCGCCGAACGTGACGACGCCGAAGTTCGCCAAGGCGTACCAGGACTTCAAGCGGCGGGCGCTGGCGACCGGCGTCATCCACGAGCCGATCCGGGTCGAGGTGAACCGCGCGAAGACCGTCGCGCGCGTCGACTTCCCGCTCGCCGGCAAGGGTGTGGACGCCCAGGCGACGCACGCGCTGGAGGTGCTTCGCAACGACGTCATCCCGCCGGTGATGGCGACGCTGCCGCCGGACACCAAGGAAGCGGTGACGGGCGACACCGCGGGCACGCACGACTTCAACGTGACGACCAAGCAGCGAGCGCCGTTCGTGTTCGCGTTCGTGCTCGGGCTCGCTTTCCTGCTGCTGCTCCTGACCTTCCGGTCGATCGTGATCCCGATCAAGGCGATCATCCTCAACCTGCTCTCGGTGGGGGCCGCATACGGGATCCTGGTGTGGATCTTCCAGAACGGCCACCTGCAGGGCCTGCTCGACTTCCATTCGAACGGCGCGATCGTCACCTGGCTGCCGCTCTTCCTGTTCACGGTGCTCTTCGGGCTCTCGATGGACTACCACGTCTTCATCCTGAGCCGGGTCAAGGAGCTGGTCGACCGCGGCTGCCCGACCGACGAAGCCGTCGCGCGCGGGATTCGAACGACCGCGTCGACCGTGACCGCGGCCGCCGCGGTGATGGTCGCCGTGTTCGCGATCTTCGCGTCGCTGAGCACGCTCGACATCAAGCAGCTGGGCGTCGGCCTCGCGGTTGCGGTGCTGCTCGATGCGACGCTGATCCGCGGCGTCCTCCTGCCGGCGGCGATGAAGCTCCTCGGCGAATGGAACTGGTACCTGCCGAGTTGGCTCGAGTGGTTGCCGAACTTCAACGTGGAGCCTGAGCTCGAGGAGGAGGTGGTGGAGGTTCCTCCGGTGCCGGCCTCCTAAAACGCGATGCACGAGCATCATCACGGACATGGGCAGGTCGCCGGCGTCTCGCGCGACACGGCAGGGCTTCCAGACGCGCGAGCGACCGAGCTGGTCGAGCTGGCCGACGGCGGGGAGTTCGAGCTCGAGATCGTCCCCGTCAAGAAGCGGATCGGCGACGCGACCGTGCGGATGCTCGCCTACAACGGTTCGGTGCCAGGGCCGACGCTGAAGGTTCCGCAGGGCGGTACGGTCACCGTCCACGTCACCAACCGCGGCGACCTCGAGGCGACGGTCCACTGGCATGGGCTGCGGCTGGAGAACCGCTTCGACGGCACGCACGAGACGCAGGCGCCGATCCCGATCGGAGAGCGGTTCACGTACGAGGTGCACGCGCCCGACGCGGGCGCGTACTGGTACCACCCGCACATCCGCGAGGACTACGGCCAGGAGCTCGGGCTGTACGGGAACATCCTCGTGACGCCGTCGGAGCCGGACTACTGGCCGCCGGCCAACCGCGAGCTGCCGCTGACGCTCGACGACGTCCTGGTCGAGAACGGCGACATCGCGGCCTTCGGCGACGAGACGACCCACGTCGCCATGGGCCGCTTCGGGAACGTGATGCTCGTCGCCGGCGAGACCGACCTACAGCTCCAGGCCACGCGCGGCGAGGTCGTTCGCTTCTACTTCACGAACACTGCGAACACCCGCGTCTTCAACGTCGGCGTGCCAGGTGCGCAGATGAAGCTCGTCGGCGCGGACGCCGGCCGCTACGAGCGCGAAGAGCCCGTCGAGGAGGTCTTGCTTGCTCCTTCGGAGCGCGCCGTCGTCGACGTGTTCTTCCCAGAGGCAGGTGAGCTTCAGCTCGAGCATCGGACTCCGGAGCGCACGTACCCGCTCGCGAAGATCACCGTCGCAGAGGAAGGGTCCGAGGAGTCGCTTGCAGACCGTTTCGCCGAGCCGCGCACCAATGCGGACGGGCTCGAGCAGCGCAAGCGGATCCAGCCGTTCCTGGCGAAAGCGCCGGACAAGACGCTTTCCTTCGTCGCCGAGATGGACCTGGGAGCTGCCGGGGGTGAGGGGGTCTACGTCTGCCCGATGCATCCGGAGGTGACGAGCGACAAGCCCGACCGCTGCCCGAAATGCGGCATGAAGCTCGTGCCGGAGGCACTGGCGGCTGCCGGAGGTGGACACCACCACGAGCACGGAGACCACGGGCACGGGCATCACCACGAGGACGGCCACGAGCATCACCCCGGCGAGCACGAGCACAAGCACGCCCACGATGCGGCCCCCGGCATCGAGTGGGAGGACGACATGGTCGAGGTCAACCGGATGACGACGCCGGCCAACATGCGCTGGAAGCTCGTCGACGGGGAGACCGGAGCCGAGAACGCGGAGATCGACTGGACGTTCCGGGTGGGCGATCAGGTGAAGCTGCGGCTCGTGAACGAGATGGACTCGGACCATCCGATGCCGCATCCGTTCCATGTCCACGGCGCCGGGCGCTTCCTGATCCTCGCGCGCGACGACGTGGTCGAGCCGAACCTCGTCTGGAAGGACACCGTCCTCGTCCGGACCGGCGAGACGGTCGACATCCTGCTCGACGTGACGAACCCCGGCCGCTGGATGGCCCACTGCCACATCGCCGAGCACCACGAGAGCGGGATGATGTTCAGCTTCAACGTCGAGCCGTAGCGGCGTCGGCTACCTAGTGGTGCGCATGGACGGCCGCGTGGCCTCGGCCTCGGGCGATCAGCGCCCGGTTGACCGGAAATGCCGCCCAGAACGCGATGAAGAGGCCGACGCCGAGACTCCACCAGAAGAGGAAGTCGCCGAGCCCTGCCGCCATCGCGCCGGGAACGAGCAAGATGAAGCCGTTGTCCACGATCTCCATTACGGCGATCGAGATCGTGTCGGCGGCGAGCGCAACGCGTGTCGCCTTCCGGAAGGGCATGCCGGCGGCGACGAGCGGTCGAAGCGTCACCGCGTAGCCGAAGAAGAACGCCAGAACGACGGCGACGGCGATCGAGGCGACGGTGCCCCAGCCGAGCGCCGTTGCGACGACCAGCCCGAGAATCTCGCCGATCGCGCATCCAGTCAGGCAGTGCCAGGTGGCGGCGAACGCAGTTCGGTTGAGCGTCGTCTTCGTATGCGCGTCTTCCACTCGTCGTCGCGGTCGACCTCGGCCGCCCGGCTCTAGCGTGCCCGCCACGCGGTGATGACACTCAGAGTCCAGCCGAGCGCAAAGCGGCCGCCCCCGTCGACGTCCTGCTCTGCGCGCCGCCGGACGGC
>JBIOZO010000041.1:0-4751 GCA_044871215.1 Gaiellaceae bacterium
GGCGGAGATGAACGACCTGCGCGAGCAGGTGGAGGCGAAGAACCTCCCCGACGAGATCAAGACGGCCGTCGAGCGCGAGCTCTCGCGACTCGAGAAGCTGCCGCCGGCCTCGGCCGAGTACGGCGTGATCCGCACCTACGTCGACTGGATCCTGACGCTGCCGTGGGGCGAGACGACCGAGGACAACCTCGACCTCGAGCACGCACGCGAGATCCTCGACGAGGATCATTACGACCTCGAGAAGGTGAAAGAGCGGATCCTCGAGTACCTCGCCGTCTCGAAGCTGAAGAACGACCTCTCGGGGCCGATCCTCTGCTTCGTCGGTCCGCCCGGCGTCGGCAAGACCTCTCTCGGCCAGTCGATCGCCCGCACGGTCGGCCGCAAATTCGTCCGCCTCTCGGTGGGCGGCGTGCGCGACGAGGCGGAGATCCGCGGCCACCGCCGCACCTACATCGGCGCGATGCCGGGCACGATCATCCGCTCGCTCCGCGATGCCGAATCGAAGAACCCGGTGCTGCTGATCGACGAAATCGACAAGATGGGCGCCGACTTCCGCGGCGACCCTGCGAGCGCGATGCTCGAGGTGCTCGATCCGGAGCAGAACTCGAAGTTCCGCGACCACTACCTCGACCTGCCGTTCGACCTCTCGAAGGTGCTCTTCATCTGCACCGCGAACCAGCTCGACTCGATCCCAGGCCCGCTGCTCGACCGGATGGACATCATCCAGCTCTCCGGCTACACCGAGGACGAGAAGGCCGGCATCGCGCGCAAGTACCTGGTGCCGAAGCAGCTCGAGGCGCACGGCCTGAGGGACGAGCAGATCTCGATCAGCGACAACACCCTGCGCGTCGTGATCCGCGAGTACACGCGCGAGGCCGGCGTGCGCAACCTCGAGCGGCGGATCGCCGACCTCTTTCGTAAGGCCGCCCGTGAGGTCGCTGGAGGCAAGACCGGCAAGATCCAGATCGACACGCGCAAGGCCCGCGCCTGGCTCGGGCCGCGCCGCTTCCCGGCCGATCCACGCAAGCGGACCGCCGACCCGGGCGTCGCGACCGGGCTCGCTTACACACCCGTCGGGGGCGACGTCCTCTTCATCGAGGCGACCGCCTACCCGGGCAGCGGGAAGCTCACGATCACCGGCCAGCTCGGCGACGTGATGAAGGAGTCGGCGCAGGCCGCGCTCTCGTGGGTGCGCTCGCACACGGAGGAGCTCGGCCTCCCCGAGGACTGGTTCGCCGAGCACGACGTGCACATCCACGTCCCGGCGGGCGCGGTCCCGAAGGACGGTCCATCCGCCGGCGTCACGATCGCGACCGCGATCGCGTCGCTCGTGCGCGGCGAGCCGGTTGCCGAGGACGTCGGCATGACCGGTGAGATCACGCTCACGGGCCAGGTGCTGCCGATCGGCGGCATCCGCGAGAAGGTGCTCGCCGCCCAGCGGTACGGCCTCGAGCGCATCGTCATGCCGCGAGACAACGAGCCCGACCTGGCGGAGCTGCCCGACGAGGCGCGCAAGGAGCTCGAGTTCATCCTCGCGGACACGATCGAGGACGTCTTTGCCGTCGCATTCAGCTCGCCCGGCCGCTCGCGGCCCCAGGCCGCACCGGGCTCGGAGCGGCAGGCTGCCGCTTCTGTTTAGCGCCGAGCGCGCCGAGGGTAGAGAATTCGGGCTGTAAACGAGCGAAAGGACGGCCACGATGGCCAAGGCGAAAGACCGGTTCGAGGACGCAAAGCCCTATGTGAAGCGGGCGATCCAGGACGAGGAGCTGCGCGAGAACCTGCGCAGCGCATTCGCCACCGCCCGTGACGTCTACGACGAGCTGATCGGCAACCGCGGGATGACGGCCGTCGCGACCAGGGTCGCGAGCGACGAGGACATTCAGGAGCAGCTCCGCTCGGCGATCGGCGACCTGCGCAGCGCCGCGGACAGGATCCAGGGCCGCGAGGCGCACAAGGGCCGCAACAGCAGCCTGCTCTTCGTCGGGATCGCCCTCGGCATCCTCTTCAACCCGCTCACCGGGCCCGAGACCCGGCGCTGGCTGAAGGACAAGATCTTCGGCGAGGACGAGGAGTTCGGCTACGGCAACTCCTCTGGGAACGGAAGCTAGGGCCTAGGCGCCTTCGGGCGCAGCCCCAGCGAGCGGGCCACCTGGCCCTCGGCGCCGCGCGAGCGGGCCGCCATCGCTCGCTGCAGCGAGCCGGGCTCGAGGCCGCTCGCCTCGGAGATGTCCGAGACCTGCAGCAGGATCGCCGCCGGCTTGGGCGCGGGATCGGCGATCCCGGTCTGCGCCAGCCAGCTCGCGACGTTCGAGAAGCGCACGTCCTGGAGGTGCTTCCACGCGTTCAGGTAGGGCGTCGGGTTGACCGAGCCGTCATAGCCCATGAACAGCAGCGCCGCGGGATGCACCTCGAAGTGGAGATGTGTCGGCGTGCCCTGCGCGTCGCCGGTGTTGCCGACGAAGCCGAGCATCTCGCCCGCCTTGACGTGCATCCCGTTGCGGGCCAGCGGCGTGAAGGCCGAGAGGTGGGCGTAGTAGAACTCGTTCCCCTGCGAGTCGCGCAGCCAGAGCCGGTTGCCTCCGACGTCGTTCCACCCGACGGAGAAGACCGTGCCGTCCGCGCAGGCGAGGATCGGCGCGCCCAGCGGAGCGAAGATGTCGTCGCCGTGGTGCCACTGCCCCGCCACGTCCCCGCGGAAGGCGCCGAAGGTGTCGCCGAACGACGACGGCCCGTAGACCGGGAAGACGTACCCGCCTGCGGTCAGACGCGGCTGCAGGCCCGTCGGCCCGGGCGTCACCAGCGGCGCGCTGCTCCCGTTCGTCGTCGGCTCGGGCGCGGCGGGGGTCTGCTTCTTCGGGGTGTCTGCGGGCTGCTTCGCGACGGGCCCGGGGGCGATCGGCTTCGGCGGCGGCGGGACGCTTGCCTGCACGTTCGCCTCGGCGTAGCCGACCTGGATCTCCGAGCCGGCCGGCAGTGCCCCGTGTGGAGCGGTGAGGTGGATCGCCAGCGCCGTGACGAAGCCGTGGAAGCCCTGCGTGCCGCCCGCGCCGGAGCTCGTGTCGGTGCCCTGCTCGAGCGTGACCAGGTAGCCCCAGTCGCCAAGTCCCACCCGCCCGTTGGGGATCGCCGAGACGGTCGCGCCGAGCGCCGTGAGGGACGAGATGGTCGCTCCCGCGAAGTCGCCGCTCGCAGTCCGGCCGCGCGTCGAGCCGCGGGCCGCACCCTTGACGACAGCAGCGGTGACCTCGCCGCCGAAGAGGCTGAGCGACTGCACCTGGCTCGTGGCGGTCGCCGTGCCGGCGGTGCCGGAGTCGCTCGCGACGGACGCGGAGATCGAGCCGGTCGTGACGACCGAGCCGTCGCTCGGGTACGCGAAGCTCGAGCCGAACGCCGCGTGGTAGGGCGGCGACGAGATCGAACCGGCCTCGGAACCGGCCTGTCCCGGAACGACTACACGGATCGCGACGGCGCGCGCGGACGCGCCCGCAGTCGAGCTGGCGCCACCGGCGCCCCCCGCCCCCCCGAGCAGGACGAGGAGACTCGCCAGCGCCACGAAGATCGTGAGCCGCTTCCCCACCGTCTCCGCATTATCGGCAATAACTGCGACGGCGTGAGGCTTTCTTACGCCAGATGCTTTTTGGCGAAGTCCGAGAAGCGCTGCCGCTCCTCGTCGCTCGGCCCGAGCTGATCGTCCGCGTAGGACGGGTCGGCGGCGATCTCCTCGGCGACGGCAAGCACCTCGCGGACGACCGCGTCGTAGTGGTCGGCCGCCAGCTGCTCCACCCAGCTGCCGTCGTCCGGCGCGCTGTCGGTCTCGACCAGCAGGCGCCCGAGCAGGATCCCGACGCGGATGTAGGCGAACGTGCGAAACGCGAGCAGCTTGCGCGGGGAATCGACGAGCTCGGCGATCTCGGGGCGCTCTCCCTGGACACGCGCGACGATGGCGCCGATCGGCTCGTCGACGAGCGGGATCCAGAGTTCCTCGACGCGTTCCACGTCAGGAAGCATAGGGCGGTTTCCGCAGGGCACGCCAGGCGAGTTGGGCCGCGACGCCGAGCATCAGCACGGCGAACAGGCGCCGCAGCGCGTGCTCGGGCAGCGACTCCGCGATCTGGACGCCCGCCTCGACGCCGGCGATCGCACCGAGGCCGAGCACGAGCGCGACGCGCCAACGGACGTTGCCGTAGCCCCGCTGCCGCCAGACGCCGGCGGCTGCGGTCGGCAGGATCGCGAGCAGCGAGGAGGCCTCGGCGTGGAGCTGCGTCAGGCCGAGGACGAGGGTCAGAGTGGGCACGAACAGGATCCCGCCGCCAACCCCGAAGAGCCCCGAGAGGACGCCCGCGACCAGCCCGAGGAGCGCCGCCAGCGCGAGCGCCCACATCAGATCAACAGCCAGACCGCGATGGCCGCGAGCAGCGCGGAGAAGGCGAGCGAGAGCGTGCGCCCGTGCAGGCGCTGCTGCAGGGCCGTTCCGAACACCGCGCCGAGCGCTGCCGGAATGCCTACGACCGCAGCCGCGCCGGGCTTCACCTCGCCGTGGAGCGCATAGGTGACTGTGCCGACGAGGGCGATGATCCCGACCGCGCCGAGGGAGGTCGCCATCGCGGGCCGCTCCTGGAAATGGACGACGAGGATCAGCAGCGGCACGACGACGATCCCGCCGCCGACCCCAAAGAGGGCGCTGAAGAGGCCCGCCAGCAGGCCGATGACCACGAAGCGCACGCCCGTATTCTGCGCGGTGTGGAGGATCG
>JBIOZO010000042.1:0-9992 GCA_044871215.1 Gaiellaceae bacterium
TGCTTGAACCCGCCCAGGCCCACCCCGGCGACCGGATGGTGGACGGCGATGTGCGCACCGCGCCGAACGAGCGTGCCGCGGCCGCTGGTCGCGCTCTTCGAGTTGTGGCCGAAGACGTCGTGGCGCACGCTCGGCACCGAGAACGCGCCGGCGAGCACGACCACGGCGACCGCGACCGCGAGCAGCACGCCGCGCCGGCCCCAGGCGAAGACCGCGGCGAGCACGACGCCGGCCGCCAGCGCGGCGAAGCTCGACTGCGAGTAGGAGAAGTAGAGCCCGGCCCAGATCCCGGCGATCGCGAGCGTCGCGCCGATCAGGACGCGCCGGTCACGTGAGAACAGCACCGCCACCAGCAGGGCGAGGATCGCGACCACGAGGAAGCGGCCGTAGATCGACGGGTCCCAGAAGACCGAGTTGACGCGGTAGAAGGGCGCGAAGGCGTTCGAGACGAGCAGCTTGGGATTCCAGAAGACGTCGCGCGTCTCGTACTGGTAGATGCCGATCGCCGCGAAGACGAGCGCCATCGCCGTCACCTCGACCAGGAGCCCGCGCGCGACCAGGCGGCTCCAGGCCAGCCGCGCGAGCGCTACCGCCAGCAGGCCGAACGGGAGGTAGAAGAAGAGCAGGTCGATCGCGCCCTGGCGCAGGTCCTGCGTCCAGAGGGTCGAGACGCCGGCCCAGGCGACGAACGCCGCCAGCGGCCAGGCGACCAGACCCAGCTCCCGTGCTCGCTCGTCGCCCTTGATCAGCTCCCAGGCGAGCAGGAGCGCCGTGGCCGCGACGACCGCGTACATCGGCACGAGCAGGTTCGCCTCGGTCGACCCGACGTGGACGTGGATCCGCGCCGCGATGCAGGCCAGCACGGCGAACGGCAGCACGAACGGCCAGCGGCGCAGCACGAACGCTCCGACCGCCGCGAGCAGCAGGCCGAAGACCGCCGCGCCGGCGAGCAGCGGGCGGTGGCCCTGCGGCGCGAGGTAGACCACGAGCAGGATCGAGCCGAGCGCCCAGGCGCCGAGGCCGGCGAGCCGTGGCGCTCGCGAGGGCGCGACGAGCAGCAGTGCGAGCCCGAGGCACCCGACGACGCTGCCCACGTGCCCGGTCACGGCGTCACCACCACGAGCGCCCTCGCCACGTGCCTGCGCACGGCCACACGCAGGACGTAGTGCCCGGGGGCAGGCGCCCGAAGCGTCAGCACCGGGCCGCTGCGCCGCGCGTGCAGCGAGCCGAGATGGACGGCGTAGCTCTTTGCGTCAGTGAGCACGCGGAAGCTGAAGCGCTTGCCCGTCTTCACCTTCACCGCGCGCGGCCGCAGCTCGACGTAGCGCACGAACACTGGCAGCGCCCGGCTCGGCGGGCCGAGGTTCGTGGCGAGGTCGAGCGCCTGCAGCCGGATCAGATGCCGCCCGGGCCGCAGGTAGCGCGCCGCCTTCCCGCCCCAGTCGATCTTGCCGATCTTGCCCCTGCGCAGGTAGCGCTTGACCCGCGTCTTCGGGTCGCCGTCGACGTACAGGAGCGCGCGCGCCTTCTCGTTCGTCAGATACTGGACCCGGACGAAGTCGTTGACGAAGTCGCCGTTCGGCGAGAACACCCGCGGCGTGGCCGAGACGAGTTTGATGAAGGGCGGCGAGGCGTCCATCCGGATCGGGTTCGGCAGGACGATCGTCTTGTGGGCGTTCGCCAGGTGCACGCGCGGCCGGTACACGCCGTCGGGCACGACCTCGCGGTTGTCGCCACGGCCGTTCCAGGTGAACTGCAGGTTGCCGCTCGGCTCGCGCCGCGAGCGCACGAGCCGGCGCACGACGTCGCCGTTGCCGTTGATCAGCTCGACCGAGACGCGGTCCGGCTTCCGCAGCAGGAACGCGACCGGCACCGTCTTGTTGGCAAGCGAGTCGGGCGCCACGACCTTGCCGACGTAGGTGTTGGCAATGGGGCTGTGCTCGAGCTTCAGTCCCTCGGTGACCGCAAACGCGGCGGCCGTGCAGCCGAGGAGAGCCAGCACGACCACGGTCGGCAAAATGCGGGCCACGGGAAGGGCAACTTTAGTCGGAAGTCGGCGCGGGTTCCGGACGTGGCCGACGCCGCCCGAGGCGGGCGACGAACGCCCAGATCGCGAAGCCGAGCGCGGCCAGGACTGCGCCCACCGCGATCACGTAGTCGGCCCCTGCGAAGTCGACCAGCTTGATCCCGCTGAGCACGAGCACCGACGCCAGCCCGAGGCGCAGCACTCGGTCGGGCACGACGCGGGTGAACTGGCTGGAGATCAAGACGCCCGGGATCGATCCGGTCAGCAGCCAGCCCATCGTGCGCAGGTCGACGTTGCCCGCGACGAGGTGGCCGAAGCCGGCGACCCAGAGCAGCGCCGCGGCGTGGAAGATGTCGGTGCCGACGATCTTCGGCAGCGTCAGCGGGAAGACAAGCACCATCACGAGCCCGAAGAGCGTGCCGCTGCCGACCGAGGTCAGGCCGACGATGAAGCCACACGTCGCGCCCAGCGTCACGGCGATCACCTTGTCGCGGCGCGTGAGCAGGAACGGCGCGTCGTCGGGCTGGACGCCGCGCTTGATGAACGTCTTTGCGACGAGACCGACCCCGCCGATCACGAGCGCGGCGCCGATCGCGTAGGCCTCGATGTCCTTCGCGCCGCTCGAGTGGCGGTCGAGCCAGGTAGCGACCACCACGCCGAGCAGGGACATCGGGCCCGAGCCCGCGAACATCCAGAGCGTCAGCCGCGCGTGCACGGTGCCGAGCCGCCGGTGCCGGACGGCGCCGAAGCTCTTGAAGATCGCCCCGTGCAGGACGTCGGTGCCGACGGCGGTCGTCGGCTGGAAGCCGAAGAAGATCACCAGGATCGGCGTCAGCAGCGAGCCGCCTCCCATCCCGGTCATTCCGACGAGCAGCCCGATGAGCAGCCCGCTGAGCGTGAACTGCCAGGTCATGTTCCCGCAATCACCAGGACGATGGTGGCGAATCCGAGGAGCAGGCCGGCCACGGCGAACACGATCGCGGCACGGTCGTCGAAGGGCGCGTAGTCGCCGCGCGCCAGCGCCTCGTCGACCTGCTTCTGCCGGACGTAGCCGTAGGCGATGAAGGCGACGCCCACCAGGCCGAAGGCGGCGCCGATCGCCGCGTACGGCCATGCCGTGCCGCCGGTCAGCTCAGGGACGATCCGCCCGGCGCCGAAGGCGACCGCGAACGCCGTGAGACCGGTCCGCCACCACGCCAGGTACGTCCGCTCGGTGGCGAGCCGTGTCCGGCGGGTGGCGTCCCGGGTCTCGTCCACCTAGCCCCGATAGGCCTGGATCAGCACCTCGGCGACCTCGGGCCGTGAGAACTCCGCCGGCGGCAGCTGGCCCTCGGAAAGCATCTCCCGGACTTTGGTGCCGGAGAGGAAGACGTGGTCGTCTCCGCCGTGCGGGCAAGTCTTCGGCGTCGCCATCGAGCCGCAGACCTTGCAGAAGAAGGCGTGCTCGAAGAACATCGGCTCGATCCCGAGCTCGTGCGGCTCGAACTCGTCGAAGATCAGCTGCGCGTCGTAGGTTCCGTAGTAGTCGCCGACCCCCGCGTGGTCGCGGCCCACGATGAAGTGCGAGCAGCCGTAGTTCTTGCGGCAGATCGCGTGCCAGATCGCCTCGCGCGGGCCGGCGTAGCGCATCGCGGCCGGAAAGGCGGCGACGAGCACGCGGTCGGCGGGGTAGTAGTTGTCGACGAGCACGCGGTAGCACTCGACGCGAGTAGCGGCCGGGACGTCGTCGCTCTTCGTGTCGCCGACGAGCGGGTGGATCAGCAGCCCGTCGACCGTCTCGAGCGCGCCCTTGGTCAGGTACTCGTGGGCCCGGTGGATCGGGTTGCGGGTCTGGAAGCCGACGACGCGCTTCCAGCCGCGCTCCGCGAACGCGGCGCGCGTCTCGGCCGGATCCATCGCGAGCTCGGGAAAGGACGGCTCCGCCCGCTCGAAGACGGTCACGCGGCCGGCGAGGTAGAGCGGCTTCTGGTCGTACAACCGCTTGACGCCGGGGTGCGCGTCGTCGGTGGTGCGGAAGCAACGCTCGGCTTCGCGCTCCTTGTCGTACTCGTACGCGCCGTCGACGTCGAGCATCGCGAGCGGCGTGCCATCCGCGCCGGTGAGCGCAACCCGGTCGCCGTCGGGCTCGCGGTCGACCGCGAGGCAGACGGGCAGCGCCCACGGGAGGCCGTTGGCCAGGCGCATGTTGTCGACCACGCTCTCGTAGTCGTGACGGGCCATGAAGCCCTCGAGCGGCGAGAGCGCGCCCGAGGCGAGCATGTCCAGGTCGGACAGCTCGCGCGAGGTCAGCTCGACCTGCTCGAGCCCTTCGACGCCGTCGGGACGCGAGCCCGTGCGGTCGATCAGCTTGCCGCCGTGCGGCTCGATCAGTTGCTGCTGCTCGGTAGCGGTGCTCATGCGTCCTCCAGGAACTCGAGTCGGTTGCCGAACGGGTCATCGACGTAGAAGCGGCGCACGCCGGGGAGTGCGTCGTCGTCCTGCGGCGTGGCGCCGAAGGAGACGAGGCGCTCGCGGACGCGCTCCAGGTCGTGCACGCGGAAGGCGGGGTGCGCCTTGCGAGCCGGCGCGAAGCCGTCCTCGACGCCGACGTGCAGCTGCTGCGGGCCGCACTGGAACCAGACGCCCCCACGCGATGAGAGCGAATCCGGCTTCGGCGTCTCCTCGAGGCCGACGGCGTCGCCGAAGAACGCGCGTGCGTCGGGCTCGCAGCCGCGCGGGGCCGCGATCTGGACGTGGTCGAGGGCGACCACGCTCACGCGGCCACCTCGGCCGGCACGAGGCCGAGCTCCTCGAGCTTCGCGACGACCAGCGCGGCGCACTCTTCGGCGTCGTGCTCCTCGGTGTCGACGACGAGCTCCGGGCTCGTCGGCTCCTCGTACGGGTCCGAGACGCCGGTGAACTCCTTGATCTCGCCCTTGAACGCCTTCTCGTAGAGGCCCTTCACGTCGCGGCGGGCGCACTCGTCGACCGAGGCCTTGACGTACACCTCGACGAAGGTCCCGACCGGCTCGACCCAGTCGCGCGCCTGCTGCCGCGTCTCGGCGTATGGCGAGATCGCAGCCGTGATCACGGCGCCGCCCTGGCGGGTGATGCGCGACGCGACCCAGCCGACGCGCTCGACGTGCGTGTCGCGGTCCTCCTTCGAGAAACCGAGGCCCTTGGACAGATGCATGCGGACGTTGTCGCCGTCGAGGTACTCGACGACGAGGCCGCGTCGGTCGAGCTCAGGCCCGACGAGGTGCGCGATCGTGGTCTTGCCGGCGCCCGAGAGCCCGGTGAACCAGAGCGTGAAGCCGCCGGGACGGACGTGCGTCGTCTCGGGGTGCTCGGACGCGTAGATGTGCTCGGTCATGTTCCTCCTAGTGGGGTTTCCAAGTGAATGCCGCATTCGAGCTTGTCGGAGCCCGCCCAGCGGCCGGCCCGCTCCTCCTCGTCCGGCGCGATCGGCCGGGTGCACGGGATGCACCCGATCGAGCGGAAGCCGACGTCGTGGAGCGGGTTGTAGGGAATCTCGTTGATCGTGATGTAGGCCCAGACGCGCTTCTCGTCCCAGTCGGCCAGCGGGTGCAGCTTCCAGACCTCGTAGCGCTCCGACCACTGCACCTTCGGCGTGGTCGCGCGGCTGGGGGACTGGTCGCGGCGGATACCGGAGATCCAGGCGTCGTAGGGCTCGAGCGCCTTGACGATCGGCTCGACCTTGCGGATGTGGCAGCAGCGGTCGGGGTCGGTCTCCCAGAGGTTCGGGCCCTCCTGCCGGTGCTGCTCCGCGACGGAGATCACGTGCGGCGGCTCGGCGAGGCGCAGGTCGTAGCGCTCGATCAGCCGGTCGCGCGTCTCGTAGCTCTCCCGGAAGAAGAGCTGCGTGTCGAGCTCGATCACCGGGATGTCGAGCTCGAGCTCGGAGACCATGTGCACGAGCACCGACGACTGCTTCTGCCACGAGCAGGTCAGGCAGAGCCGGTCGCCGAACTCCTGATACGCCCAGCGGAGGACATCCTCGGCCGGCATCGTCTCGACGTCAGGAAGGTGCAGGCTCGGCGTCGCCAAGGAGCACCTCCTTCAGCGTGTCGGCCCGCAGCCCGAGGCGAAGCGTCTCGAGCGGGATCACTTCCTCGGGCGGGATGTTGCCGAGGTTGACCCCCGGCCCGAACTGCTTCACGAACCACGCCTGGCTCGCCTTGGAGGGCGCCTCGAAGAGCAGGTCGGCGACGTCCACTTCGTGGGCGATCTCGTCCACGAGACCGGTGCGCATCTCGCCGGTCGGCCGGTAGATCCCGGCGGTGCCGCCCTCGCGGCCCTCGGTGATCACCTTCCAGGCGCCCGCCTCGAGCTCGGCCTTGATCCACTCGACCCACTGGTACGGCGCGAAGACCGCCTCGGCGTCCTTCGAGCCGACCTCCGAGAGGACGGTGAAGTCGCGCGCGAAGTCGGCGATCAGTTCGAGCTTGCGCTCGCGCGGCAGGTCGACGACGCCGTCGGAGATCTCGACGTGGCCGATGCCGAGCTCGCCGAGCCAGCGCTTGTACTCGTCGAGCTTGCCCTGCGCGTAGACGGCCTCGAAGAACGTCCCGCCCATGACGACGGGCTTGCCGCGCAGCACCTCGAGCTTGCGCTGGAGGTTCGGTGTCACGTACGCGGTGCCCCAGCCGAGCTTGACGATGTCGATGTACTCGCCGCTCGTCTCGAGCACGTCCTCCCACGCGCGTGGCCCGAGGCCCTTGTCGATCACGTGGGTCAGGCCGCCGTCGCGGCGGAGCGAGAGAAACTCAGAGGCGGGCATAGAGCTCCTTCAGCTTGTCCTGGGCCGCGGCCTGGACGTCGTGGTAGAGGGAGTTGCCGTGGGCGTCGATGCCGACGGTGAGCGGTCCGAAGTCCTTGACCCGGAAGCGCCAGAGGCACTCGGGCATCAGCTCCTCCCAGGCCACCTCCTCGATCTCCTCGATCTGCGTCGTCTCGAGCGCGGCCGCGCCGCCGACGATCGCGAAATAGATCATCCCCAAGCGCTTCATCGGCTCGATCGCCTCGTCCGGGAAGCCGCCCTTGCCGCAGATCGCGCGCACGCCGTACTGCTCACCGAGCGGCTCCGTGAAGCGCACCATCCGCGCGCTCGTCGTCGTCCCGATGCAGACGGGGTCATAGCCGCCGTCGTCGCGCTTGCGGACGTTCGGCGCCGTGTGTAGCAGGAAGGCGCCGCGCAGGTCCATCGGCGGCTCGACGCCCTGGTCGAAGATCCGGATCTGCGTCCGGTCGCGGATGCCGATGATGTGGCCCTGGACGACGACCTCGTCGCCCGCGCGGAGCTTGAGGATCTCCGCCTCGTCGGTGATCGGGAACGTCACTTCGTGGCGAGCCATCAGTGGTTGCTCCGGTGATGCTGGTGGATGCCTGGGTCGCGAGCACCAAGCCAGGCAAGGACGCAGGGAGCCTCTGGGCCGGAGAGCCCAGAGGTGACTGAGGACGCGGCCTGGCGCAGCGTGATCGCGGGCCAGGCGCCGCCAAGTGTCGCCGGGGCAACCACTAGGCCTCCCGGTCGAACTCGACGGAACCGTCCGCGCTCACGTGCGCAGTCGCGCGGCGGGCAGCCCAGCACTGGTAGTTGACGGCCACCGGGTTGAGGGTCATGTGCGTGTCCGCGTGCTCGATGTGGCAATTGAGCACCGTCACGTCGCCGCCGAGGCCCATCGGGCCGATCCCGGTTTCGTTCAGCAGCTCGAAGAGCTCCTCCTCGAGTTGCGCGACGTGCGGATCGGGGTTGCGGGTGCCGATCGGCCGCGCGATCGCCTCCTTGGCGAGGTACATCGCGTAGTCGGCCGAGCCGCCGATGCCGATGCCGACGATCCCTGGCGGGCACGGCTTGCCGCCGGCGCCGACGATCGATTCGAGCACGAACTGCTTGATCCCCTTCACGCCGTCTGCGGGGACACACATCTTCAGGAAGCTCATGTTCTCCGAGCCGGAGCCCTTCGGCACGCATTTGACGTCCATGCCGTCCCAGTCCGGGATGAACTCCCAGTGCACGATCGGCAAGCGGTAGCCGGTGTTCGGGCCGGTGTTCTCGCGCGTGATCGTGTGGACGGCGTTCGAGCGCAGCGGGTGCTCGAGCGTCGCGCGCTCGGTGCCCGCCTTCAGCGCCTCGTAGATCTTCGCCGGGTGCAGCGGGAAGTGCTCGCCGACGCGGCAGGTGTAGACCGCGATGCCGGTGTCCTGGCAGACGAGGTTGTTCTGGTCGTCGGCGACCTGGACGTTCTTGACGATCGTGTCCAGCACACGGCGCCCCGGGACCGAGGTCTCGCGCTGTTGGGCGTCGAGGAGTGCGTCCCGCAGGTCCTGCGGGATGTCCTTCAGCGCCCAGACGTACAGGTGCGCAGCGGCGTCCTCGACGGCCTGGCGGATGTCGGTCGCGACGGTGCTCACGCCGCCGCCTTCGCCGCTGCCTGTCCGGCGCGTCGGCCGAAGACCGTGCACTCGAGCAGGCTGTTGCCCATCATCCGGTTGCGGCCGTGGGTGCCGCCCGCGATCTCACCGCAGGCATGCAGTCCGGGCAGCGTCGTCTCGCCGTGCTCGTCGATCACAAGGCCTCCGTTCTGGTAGTGCAGGACGGGGTAGGTGAGGATCGCCTCCCGCAGCGGGTCGATCCCGGCGGAACGGTAGCGGCGCAGCATGTACGGCAGGGAGATCTCGGCGTCGTGCTCGGCGATGCGCGTGGTGTCGAGGAAGACGGCGGGGCGGCCGTCGGGGGTCTCGACGCCGCGGCCGGCATCGACCTCGTCGAAGATCGCCTGCGAGACCGCGTCGCGCGGGCCGAGCGGGTCGGTGAACTCTTCGCCCTCCGAGTTCAGCAGCGTGGCGCCGTAGGCGCGCGTCGTCTCGGGGATCGAGTAGCCCTGCATGGTGGGCGGCCAGGCGCCGCCGTTCGGGTGGTACTGGAGCGCGTCGAAGTCGCGCAGCTCCGCGCCGAGGTCCGCTGCGAGCTGCGTCACCTCGCCCGTCGCGCCGGGGTGGTTGGTCGACAGCTCGCCGCGCTCCTCGGCCTCGCGGTAACAGCGGCCGCCCGCGGCCAGGACGACTGCGCCGGCGTCGATCACGAGCTCGTCGCCGTTCTTCCGCCGGCAGGTCGCGACCCAGCCGTTCTCGGCCTGCTCGAGCGAGACCAGCGGGCTGTTCGGGAAGGCCTCGCCGCCCGACGCCGTGTACGCGTCGCGCAGGGCCGTCGTGATCGCGTGGCCCGTGCGGTCGCCGACCTGCAGCAGGCGCTTGCGGGTCGCCCCGCCGCAGCGCGCCAGCCGGTAGCCGCCGTTCTCGCGGGTGAACTCGACACCGCTCTCCTCCAGCCAGTGGATCGCGCCCGGGGCCTCGCCGGTGAGCACCTCGGCGAGCCGCCGGTCGGCCGTCTCGTGCGAGCTCTGCCAGACGTCCTCGGCGTGCTGCTTCGGCGAGTCGTCGTCGCCGAAGGCGGCCTGGATGCCGCCCTGCGCCTTCGCCGAGTTGCACGACTGGAGGGAGCCCTTCGTCACGAGCGCCACGCGCGCCCCGGCCCGCTCGGCCGAGAGCGCGGCGGCGAGGCCGGAGGCGCCGCTGCCGACGACGAGCACGTCGAATGAGACCCGTTCGGCCACGGCGGCATCCTACCCTAATTCGTGTCATTAGAATCACTTATTGCGAGGTCGGAGGGCTATGCTCGCCGACCGATGCGATGGCTGGCGAAAGCGGCGCTGCAGAAAGGGATCGGGCTGCTCCCCCAGGGCGAGCGCCTGAACTACGTCTTCCAGCGTCGGATCCTGCACTCGCTGCCCGCCGGCGACGGGGCGCTGCGGCAGAAGTTCTCGCGGGCGGTGCAGCACCTCGGCGCCTACGAGGAGCACGGCCCGAGCGTCCCGGTCGCTGAGGCCACGTTCTACGAGTTCGGCGCCGGCTGGGACCTTGCGATCCCGCTCGCCTACGGCCTGCTCGGGATCGGCCGCCAGGT
>JBIOZO010000043.1:0-7748 GCA_044871215.1 Gaiellaceae bacterium
GAGCACGACTTCCGCGCCTTCACGCCGACCGAGACCCAGCACAAGGTCTTCACGCGGACGGTCGAGTCGGCGATCTGGCACCGGCGTGACGACGCGCTCGAGCTCGAGCTCACGGCCGACTCGTTCCTGCGCCACATGGTCCGGACGCTCGTCGGCACGATGGTCGAGCAGTCGGCGGAGGAGCTCGCGCGGCTGCTCGAGGGGCGCCCGCGCAGCGAGGCGGGGACCACTGCACCGGCGTGGGGCCTCTACCTCGTCTCGGTCCGCTACTAGAACCGGAAGGAGTGCGCGCGGCTGAGGAAGAAGCCGTGCCGGCTGCGGTTGACGCAGCGCAGTCCGGTCTTCCGGGAAGTGCAGGTGAAGCCGCCGCGCGACCAGCGCGTCCCGTACTTGAGGACGCGGGCCCTCGGATCGAGGGCGGTGTCGCCGTGGCACGTCAGAAGCGCTCTCCCGGTCGGCGCCAGCTCGTAGCTGTCGCCCCAGTCGAGCGGGCAGTTTCTCGGCTTCGGAGGCGGCGGCTTCAGGCCGCTGCGAATGTCGCAGCGAAGCGAGGCCTGAATGCCGTTCGAGGTGTAGTAGCAGCCGATGTTCCCCGAAGGCGTGCGTAACGGGATCGCCACGTCGGCGGCCGCGGTTCCAACAAGCGCCAGGGCTGCGGCGGCGAGCAGGAACACGCGCATGGGCGGAGCGTACGGCCTGGCTAGGATCACTCGCAATGGCGACGAGGACACAGAAGGACGTGCAGCAACGGCTAGACGACCTGCGCGATCAGGTCGACCACCACCTCCACCGCTACCACGTCCTCGACGAGCCGGAAATCTCCGACGCGGAGTACGACCGCCTCTACGACGAGCTGAAGACGCTCGAGGAGGCGCACCCGGACCTGATCACGCCCGATTCGCCGACCCAGCGGGTCGGCGCCCCGCCGAGTGAGCGCTTTCGAAAGGTGCAGCACCTCACGCCGATGGGGTCACTGGAGAAGGTCACCGACGACGAGAGCCTCCTCAAGTGGGCCGACGACGTCCGTAAACGCCTCGACTCGGACGAGCCCGTTGCGTACGTGATCGAGCCTAAGATCGACGGCCTCGCGATCAACCTCACCTATGAGGATGCACGGCTGGCACGCGGCGCAACGCGCGGCGACGGCGTCCAGGGTGAGGACGTAACCGTCAACCTGCGCACGATCCCGTCGGTGCCGCTGAAGATGCGCGGCGACGGGCTTCCGTCGGTGGCCGAGGTGCGCGGCGAGGTGTACATGCCGCTGTCCGGCTTTCGTGAGCTGAACGAGCGCATCGCCGAGCTCGGCCAGAAGCTCGCGCCGAACCCGCGCAACGCCGCCGCGGGCTCGCTCCGCCAGAAGGACTCGTCCATCACCGCCTCGCGGCCGCTGGCGGTGTGGGTCTACGGCGTCGGCGCCCTCGAAGGCGTGCGACTCGATTCTCATTGGGAGACGCTCGAATGGCTTCGCGAGCACGGCTTCCGGACGAACCCGTTCGCCGAGCGGCTGGAGTCGATCGAGGAGGTGGCGAGGCGCTGCACGGAATGGGAGCGCAAGCGCGCGGAGCTCGACTACGAGATCGACGGCATCGTGATCAAGGTCGACTCGCTCGAGCAGCAAGCCGTGCTCGGTGCGTTGCACTCGCGGCCGCGCTGGGCGCGCGCCTTCAAGTGGGCGCCGATGACCGCCGAGACGACGCTGAACAAGATCGCGATCCGCGTGGGGCGGACCGGCGCGCTCAACCCGTGGGCGATGCTCGAGCCGGTTCAGGTCGGCGGCGTCACGGTCTCGCGCGCGACGCTGCACAACGAGGACGACATCAACCGCAAGGACATCCGCGAGGGCGACCGGGTGATCGTCCAGCGCGCCGGCGACGTGATCCCGCAGATCGTCGGGCCGGCCGGTGCGCACCAGCCGGGCACGAGGCCGTTCAAGATGCCGAAGAAGTGTCCCCTTTGCGGGGAAAAGATCGTCAAGCCGGAAGGCGAGGCGATGCACCGCTGCCCCAATCGCGCCTGTCCCTCGCGGGGCCTTGAGACACTGATCAACTGGGTCCAGGGGCCGGCCGACATCGAAGGAGTGGGCGAGCAGCTGATGCGCCGGCTCTGGGAGCTCGGGCTCGTCCGCTCGCTGCCGGATCTCTACCGCCTGAACAAGGAGCAGCTGCTGGAGCTCGACGGCTTCGCCGAGATCAGCGCCTCGAAGGCGATCGAGGCGATCGAAGGCTCGAAACGGACGCCGTTCTCGCGCGTGCTACTCGGGTTGAACATTCCCGATGTCGGGTGGGTCACCGCGCAGAGCCTGGCGAGGCACTTTGGCTCCGTCGACAAGCTCGCCGAGGCGGCCCAGGAGGACGTGGTGGAGGTCGAGGGGATCGGCCCGGAGCGCGCGGAGGCGATCGTCGAGTGGTTCGCGGACGAGGACAACCGGAAGCTGGTCGAGGATCTGCGGGCCCTCGGGCTGCGCTTCGAGGCCGGCCCCGAGGAGCGGCCGGTGGAGGGCCCGCTGACGGGCTCGACCTACGTGATCACCGGCACGCTCGAGGGCTTCAGCCGGGACGAGGCGCGCAAGGCGCTCGAGGCCAGGGGCGCGAAGGTGGCCGACTCGGTGTCGAAGAAGACGACCGGCGTCGTCGTCGGCGAGAGCCCGGGCTCGAAGGCGGCCAAGGCCGAGCAGCTCGGCGTGCCGATGCTCGACGAGGCCGCGCTCGAGCAGCTACTGAGAAGCTAGCGCGGTCGCGAAGCGGTCCTGGGCCCGGCGGGCCCAGTAGGACGAGACCGGGCTGCCGTTCTGCAGCACCGAGAAGACGTAACGGTGCTTGACGTAGCCCGAGAGCGCCGAGGCGAGGCTGGTCGTGCCGGTCTTGGCCTGCACGTTCCCGCGCGCGGGGGGCGTACGCATCCGGTCCGAGAGGGTGCCGCTGATCCCTGCGACCGGCAGCGCGGCGAGCAGGTAGGGGCGGACGTCCGGGTCGTTCCAGGCGGCGCGCAGCAGCGCCGAGAGCCCGCGAGCGGTGAGCCGGTCGAGTGAGGAGAGGCCCGACCCGTCGACCAGCCGCATGCCCGCGAGCGGTACGCCCGCGTCGGCAAGTGCCCCGCGGACGATGTCCACGCCCGCCGCGCTCGTTCCGACCTCGCCGCCCATCGCTCCGAGCTGCTTCAGCAGCAGCTCGGCGGTGAAGTTGTCGCTGACGCGGCCCATCCACGCCACGATGCGCGAGAGTGGAGCCGACTCGACCGAGGCGAGCGGTACGTCGTCGTCGCGGAGCATGCCGCGGCCGGCCCCGGCGACGGAGACGCCCGCGCGCCGCAGAGCCTGGCCGAACAGCAACGCAGCCGCCAGCGCGGGGTCGCGTGAGGTGTGACCGGCGTATCGGCCACGGTCGACCGTGAGTGCCGAGAGCGGCGGGCACTCGTTGATGTAGAACCATGATTTCCAGCCGGCGCCGGTACGCCGGGCGTCGAAGAAGGACTCGTCGGCGAAGATCCCGCGCGTCACCTTCCGGATTCCTGCGTCGCGCACCTGCCGTGCGAGCGACGCGAGGCCGGCGCTCGAGAGCGTCGGATCGCCGTGCCCGACGAGCAGCAGGCTCCCGCGCCAGGTCGTGCCTTCCCGCTGGCCGCGGCCGAGCACGTCAGTTTCGATCCGGGAGCCCGGCCCGAGCGCGACGAGCGACGCATACGCGATCGCGAGCTTCTCGTTCGACGCGGGCGCGAGCGGCAATCCATCGTGCTCCGCGAACACGGTCTCGCCCGTCTGCAGGTCGAGCGCCACGGCGCCGGTGCGGGCCTGTGAGACGTGGGGGACGGCGAGCGCCTTCGCGAGGCGCTTGGAGAGCGGCGAGTCGCCAGCCCCCGCGGGCGCTGCGAGCACGAGCGCCAGCACGAAGGCAACGACCGGCAGACGGCGGCAGGTCATCCGGGGCATTGTTCGGAGTGCCGCTACCGCCGTCAAGTGTGGGCCTCGGCGCTCCCCGAGATAGGCCACGCGGCCCTTGTTCGGCGGTACGGGAGGCGCTGATAATCGATTGCGAGGCGCACCGTGTCACCAGATGCAATTCCCACACTGCTCGAGCAGATCGACGAGCTGCTCGCCGAGCCGGCTGAAGAGCCGGCCAGCCTGGCGCGCCTCGAGCGCACGCTCACCGACGGCTACGCCTACGCGCTGGCGCTCGAGTCCGAGCGCTGGCGGCTCGAGCAGCGTATGTCCGAGCTCGCAGGCGAGCTGAACGACGGCGACCAGGCGCTGAAGTCGAAGGAGCTGGCCCTCCTTTCCGACCGGCTCGCGACCAACGCCGGCCTCCTCTCGGGCCTGCGTGGCGAGCTCACGCGCCTGCGCGCGCGGACGAGCGCTGCCCGAAGAGCGGGCTAGACCAGGCCGCTGCGGACGGCGTAAACGGCCGCCTGGATGCGGTTCTCGATCTGCAGCTTCATCAGGATGTTCGAGATGTGGTTCTTGACCGTCTTCGGGCTGATGTGGAGCTGCGCGGCGATCATCGCGTTGTCGTTGCCGGCCGCGATCAGCTTGAGCACGTCGAGCTCGCGGTCGGAGAGCTCGGCCCGGATCGTGTCGGCGGCCTCGGGTGAGATCGCGGTTGCGCGCACCTGCTGCAGGACCTTGCCGGCGATGGCCGGCGACACGAGGGACTCGCCGACCGACGCGGCCACGATCCCGCGGATCAGGTCGTCCACCGAGGCGTCCTTCAGGAGGTAGCCGCAGGCCCCGGCGAGGATTGCGTGGAGCACGTCCTCGTCCTGATCGGAGATCGTCAGCACGAGCACGCGCGTGAGGGGCGCGAAACCGTGGATCTGCCGGATCGCCTCGATGCCGGTCATTCCCGGCATGTGCAAGTCCATCACGACCACGTCGGGCGCGAGCTCGCGCACGAGCCGCACCGCATCGGCACCCTGGCCGGCCTCGCCCGCGATCTGGACACCGCGCTCCTCGAGCAGGTTGCGCAGGCCGGTCCGAAAGAGGTCGTGGTCGTCGACCAGCAGCACCCTGACGTTGGTTACCCCGTACTCGTCCTCGATGTGCACCGTCTCGCTCATCCCCACCCCCTGGGAGCGGGGGAAAGTCTAATCAGCGCAGCGAGATCGTGACGGTACGCCGGCCCCAGGCCTCAGCCTGCGCGACCGAGGGGAACCACAGGTCGATCGTGGCGCCCTGGATCGCGGAGCCGGTGTCGGCGGCGACGCCGGAGCCGTAGCCCGGGATTGTCATGTGCGTCCCGAGCGGAATCACGCTCGGATCCACCGCCACGACGCCCCAGCCGGTCGGCACGCCGGTCGCCGTGCGGCCAGTGATCGCATACCCGGTCGCGACGACCGTGAGCGACTGGCCGCCCGGAGCGATCCGAACGGGCGGGGCCGAGGTGGGGGACACGGCGGAGACCTCGCGCGCTTTCGTCTCGACCGCGAGCGCCTGCTGCTGGTACGCGGCGATCGCGGCGGCGTTCAGCTTCTGCTGGCGCGCAAGCGTCGCCAGGTACGACACGCGCTGCGTGCGCGCTTGCTCCAGCACCAGCGTCGACTGCGAGGCTTCCTCGGCGAGGTCCTGCAGCCGCTGTTCCTTCGCGCTGAGCCCGCGCGTGAGCTGGGTCGCGGCCCGCTTCGCGTGCTGCGTCTGCTGGATCACGACGCGGTCCTGGTCGGCCACCCGGTCGAGCGAGTCGAGGTTGCCAAGCGCGTCGGCCACGGAGGATGCGCCCAGCACGACCGCGAGCGGGTCGGTGTCGCCCTGCTCGTAGAGCAGCTGCAACCGGGCGGCGAGCCTGCGCTCCGATGACCTGAGAGTGTGGCGCGCGACCCGCAGCCGTTCTCTCGCTTCGGCGAGCTCGCCCTTCACCTGCGCTGTCCGGACTCGGAGCTCCACCAGCCGCGTACGCTCGCGAGCGAGACGCGAGTCGAGCGAGTAGAGCTCGAGTACCGCGCCGCGCGAGCGGGCGGCCAGGTCTGCGTTCTGCTGCTGCAGACCGGAGACGTCGGAGCCAGACCCGGCCGCGACGGTCGCCGCCGGTACCAATCCCACCACAGCCAGCAGGGCTCCTAGGACCGCAGGCCAATAGCGAAGCGTCCGTCTCTCCCCCGCCACGACGCGGCACCGTACCACACCAGTTTGTGCCGATCCGTGCACGATCCGGCGTTTAGCCCTTTTGGGCCAAGGGAGCCGTTTGCGGTCGTCCGAGGACCTTGTTAGGGTGCCGTGCTTGTGACGTACCGGCCCCTCTCACGAGGGCGCCTGTCGAGCCGCTTGACCCCCCTACGCTCGACCAGACGAAAGGCGCCGGCACTGGTCATCGCATTGGCTGCGGCCTCTGCACTGACTGCTGCGTCAGCGACCGCTGATCCGTCCGTCGCCTCCAAGGAGGCCGAGGCGCAGAGCGTGATGGCGCAGATCCAGCAGCTCGATTCGAGCCTGGAGCGCGCGATCGAGGCCTACAACCTGGCCAACGTCAAGCTGAATCGGATCAGGCACGACCTCAAGGACAACACCACCGCGCTCATTGTCGCGAAGAAGAGCCTCTCGCACGCGCAGACACAGCTCTCCGCCCGCCTCGTCGACATCTATACCTCCGGCGACCAGAACGCGGGCCTCGCGGTGCTGCTAGGGGCTTCGAGCCTCGACGACATGCTCGGCCGCATGGACGCGAGCGACCGTGTCTCCGAGCAGGACTCGCTCGTGCTCAAGCAGATCGCGCACTTCCGCCGCGAGGTGCAGCATCGGCAGCGGTTCCTCCAGCACGCGCATGCCGCGCAGGTGCAGGTTGTGGCCGAGCGGAACGCAGCGCGCGCCTCGGTGGAGTCGCAGCTCGGCCAGCGCAAGCAGCTGCTCGGTTCGATCCAGGGCGAGATCGCGCACCTCAAGGCCGCCGAGGCAGCAAGGCAGGCCGCGCTCCAGGCGCAGCTCCAGCAGCGGCTCGTATCGCAGCAGGCCGCTCAGCGGCAGGCCGCGCTCGCCCCCACGGTTCCGGTCGACACGACCACGACGCCGTCGATCCCCGTCGCCCCGCCCGCCACGCACGGGGGCGTCGTCGGCGTAGCGATGCGCTACCTCGGCGTGCCGTACGTCTGGGGCGGCGCCTCGCCGTCCGGGTTCGACTGCTCCGGGCTCGTGATGTACGCCTTCGCGCAGATCGGGATCTCGCTGCCGCACAGCTCGTACGCGCAGTACGGGTACGGGACGCCGGTCTCGCGCGGCGACCTGCAGCCGGGCGACATCGTCTTCTTCGACGGGCTCGGCCACGTCGGGATCTACGTGGGCGGCGGCAGCTTCATCCACGCGCCGCACACGGGCGACGTGGTCAAGATCTCCTCGCTGAGCGGCTGGTACGCGTCGACGTACGTCGGCGCGCGGCGCCTCTAGGGCGCGTACAGCTCTTCGATCTCGCGGGCGAAGTGCTCCGCGACCACGCGGCGCTTCAGCTTGAGCGTCGGTGTTACCTCGTCGTCCTCTGCGCTGAAGTCGCGCGGTAGGACGCGGAACCGCTTGATCTGCTCGTAGCGCGAGAGCTCGGAGTTGACGTTGTCGACGACCGTCTGCACGCGCTGCTCCAACTCCTCCGGCGGCAAGCCGTCGGCCTGGGCGGGATCGACGGTGATCAGCGCCGTCACAAACGGCCGTCGATCGCCGAGCACCAGCGCCTGCGAGACCAGCGGCGCCGTCTTGAGGGCGTTCTCGAGGTTTTGCGGCGAGACGTTCTTCCCACCGGCAGTGACGAGGATGTCCTTCTTGCGGTCGGTGACCGCGA
>JBIOZO010000044.1:0-8213 GCA_044871215.1 Gaiellaceae bacterium
ACGGGCAGGCGGATCGTGCGGCCCTGGTCGGCAAGCGCGCGGGTGATCGCCTGTCGGATCCACCAGGTCGCGTAGGTCGAAAGCTTGTAGCCGAGCGTGTAGTCGAACTTCTCGACCGCGCGGATCAAGCCGAGGTTGCCCTCCTGGATCAGGTCGAGGAGCGGTACGCCGGCGCGCGTGTAGTTGCGCGTGATCGACATCACGAGTCGCAGGTTCGACTCGATCAGCTTGCGCTTGGCGGCCTCGTCGCCCTGGTCCTTCAGGCGGGCGAGCTCCCGCTCCTGGGCCGGCGTGAGGAGCGGCCCGTCGCCGATCTGGCGGACATAGAGCTTGAGCGGGTCGGCGGTCTGGGGGTCGGTCGGCTCCGTCTCGACCTTGTCGACCTCGTCGACCTCGGCCGGGGCCGGCACCACCTCGAGCCGAGGCTCGGGTGCGTCGGGCTCCGGGAGCGCTTCTGGAAGCGGCCGCTGCTCCATCACGCAGCCTCTATCGGTAGGGCGCCTCCCTCGCTTGAGGGACGGTTGTACCCCTACGAGGGATCAGGGGGGCCGCCGTCGAACCGAGAGGCACACGTAGATGTCTAACTCTCAGCCGAAGCCGTCGTCAGACTCCCTGGCGCCCACGTTTGCGGTTGCGCCTCGAGTGCAAGGGGTCTAGTAGCGAAACTTATGTGCGGCATTGCGGGATACAGCTTGAGCGCGGCCAGCGAGGTCGATCGGACACTCGCTGCCCAGGCCCTGCTCGCGGGCATTGCCGAGCGCGGCGCCGACGCCGTCGGGTACGCCTACCGGCGCGGCACGAGCCCCGTGACGATCCACAAGCAGCGCTCCGGTGCGAGCGCGCTCCTCGAGCAGGTGCTCCTCCCCGGGAGCGCCTCCGAGGCGCTGATCCACGTGCGCGACTACACCAAGGGGCACCCACGGATCGAGGCCAACAACCATCCGATTCGCCACGGCGCCGTCGTCGGCGTCCACAACGGGATCATCTTCAACGACGACGAGCTGATGGAAGCGCACGGCTTCGAGCGTGCCGAGCCCGAGATGACGGTCGACTCGGAGGCCATCTTTGCGCTGGCGGAGGCGCACGAGGCTGCTCCGGGCGCGCTGGAGCAGCTCCGCGGCTCGATGGCGACCGCCTGGCTCGACGAGCGCAGCGCGGGGACGGTGTTTCTGGCCCGCGGCGTCGGTCGCCCGCTTTGGATCGGCACCGCCCGCGAGGAGATGTTGTTCGCCTCGACCAAGGCCGCGCTCGAGGTGGCCGAGAAGTTCCTGCGTTTGAAGCTGCGAAAGCGCGAGCTTGCCGAGGGCACGCTGGCCATCGTCCGACACGGCGAGCTGCTCGAGAAGCGCCGCTTCCGGCCCGACCGGAACTTCGAAGAGTCGACGCTTCCGGCCGTGCGCGCCCCGCAGGAGGCGCAGCTCAGCCTCCAACGCCTCGCGGCGCTCGCCTCGCTCGCCTAGCCGATACTCCCGTCGGGCGCCACCGTCGTCCCCGCGGCCACCAGGCGCTCGCGGACGAGGAACTGGAACGTCGACCAGGCGCCCTTACGGCCCTCGAACATCCGGTAGATCTGCCACTCGGTCAGCATCGAGTCGTCCTTCTTGCGCGCCTCGGACCAGTCGGCGAACTTCGGCAGGCGGCCGAGCGTGCGAGCGAGCTCCATCCCCTGCTCCAGCGCCCGCTCGAGCTTCTCCTCCCCCACCGGGACGTCGAAGCCGGCCTCGCGCAACGCGTTCGCGAGCGAGCCGAAGGTGTGCCAGTAGAGCGACTTGGAAGGCATCCTCCCGCGGTGCTCCTCGATGTCACGCGCGGTCGGGATGCGATCGAGCTCCTCCCCCAGTCCGCGCAGCAGCTCGAGAAGCTCCTCGCGGGTCGCGAACCGGCGAGGTACGAGCCCGGCGGTGCGCTTGGCCTCGTTCCAGCTGCCGAAGTGCTCGATCACCGTCTGCGGATGCACGCTCGTCTTCGGGTCGGCGGCGAACTCTCGCATCGTCGGCGACTTCCCGAGCCGTTTCGCGCACGCGGCGAGCTCGACGAGGATCTGCTCGTCGGTATAGCGCTTGCGGATCCCGGCCTGGAAGGCCTCGAGCGCCTTCCGGTCGATGCCTGCGAGAGCACGGTACTGGGGCCGGCGGGGCATCTGCTTCTCCAAGAAGGATAGAGCAAACGCGCCGAACCGCAAATTACGGGCTAGCGTCTACGCGCGATTGAAAGCGTGTCCGATTAGGACGCGACCAGGACCTGAGGGCGCTGCTGATCCTCGTCGTCGAGGCCCTCGATCGGCAGGATCCGCTCGAGCGCCGCGACGCAGCGCGGGCAGAACTGCGTGCCCGCCGCGCGGCGGAGCTCGTCGAGCGCCTCCGAGGCAGGACGGGCCGCGCGGTAGATGCGTGTCGTCAGCATCGAGTCGAGCGCGTCGGCGACATGGATGATCCGCGCGCCGAGGGGGATCTCCTCCCCCTGCAGGCCGTCCGGGTAGCCGGTGCCATCGAAGCGCTCGTGGTGGTGCCGGATCGCCGGGACGGCGTCGTTGAGGAAGCCGAGGCGATCGATGATGCGCGCGCCTTCGTCCGCGTGGCGCTGCATCAGCTCCCACTCCTCCTCGGTCAGGCTCGCAGGCTTCAGCAGGATCGCGTCCGGGATCGCCAGCTTGCCGATGTCGTGGAAGAGCGCCGCGTGACCGAGCAGGTCGAGCTCGGCCTGCGAGAGCCCCAGCTCCCGCCCGATCGCCAATGCGAGCTGCTGGACGCGCCGGGAATGGCCCGCCGTATAGGCGTCGCGCGCGTCGACCGTGGCCGAAAGGCTCTGCATGGCCGCGGTCGAGCGCTCCTTGAGCAGCCGGTTCGCGTGCTCGAGGGACACGTTCTGCGTCTGGATCGTCTCGGCCGCCGCGCGGAGCTTCTGCGCGCTGCGCTGGGTATGCCGCAGGTAGGCCTCCTGCGTCTTGCGCATCAACAGGAGCGGCACAGCGAAGACCGCCAGGGCCCAGAGCCCGGCCGCCTCGTTGCCGACCCAGATCACGCCGCCGATGAAGCCGTAGACCAGGTAATGGGTCGCCAGCCAGGCGAACCGCTCCTTGAAGACCGCCCACCAGCGCTCGTGGCCCTCGATCGCCACCACGGCGCTGAGCAGGGTCATGTTGACCATGAAGTACGTCGCGCCGGCCGCGATGCCCGCAGCGACGTAGACGAACTTCTGAACCCCGTCGGGCGCAAGGAAGCCGGCCGTGAAGACACCTGCTGCGGCGAGCGACGAGAGCGCCAGCGTGCCGACGTTGAAGACCACGTAGTGGAACGGCGAGCGGCGTGCGCTCCACTCCACCGCGGCGATCGTGATCGCGAGCGCCAGGGCGGCTCGAACGCCGAACAGCGCCGCGCCAGCGATCGAGCCCACCGCGCTGACCGAGATCGAGCCATCGTCGACCTCGAGCGCAAGAGCCTGGCCCGCGCCGACGAGCGCCACGAGGGCAACGAGGCCGATCCAGTCCGTGCTGGAGCCGAAGACGGCGCCGAACGAGCCGGCCGCGAGGCCGATCGCGCTAACGATGCCGACGAAGATCGCGAGGCGCTTCGACAGGGACAGGAAGCGCGGCCCGTGCATCGCGTGCGGCCGCGGATGACGGCGCTCGAGCTCGGGGACGCTTTCGGCTGGAGGCGGCAGCGGGACGACGTGGTCGCCGTCCTCGGGGACTGCGACGAGGCGCCCCTGGCGCTTCTCCGGCATGAGCAGCGGCTCGGAGCTCGCGTCGAGCACGCGGTTGCGGCCCTGGAGCTTGGCGCGGTAGACGGCCAGGTCGGCCTGATGGATCAGCTCGTTCGCGTCGGACCCGTCACGCGGGAAGCCGGCGACGCCGATCGAGACCGTGGCCCGGATCGGTTCGCTCGAGGTTTCGACGTCGTAGGTGCGCGCGGCGACCGTGCGGCGAATCCGGTCGGCGATCTCGAAGGCCTGCTCGGGCGTCGTCTCCGGGAGCAGGATCGCGAACTCCTCGCCGCCGAAGCGGGCCGGCACGTCGTAGTGGCGCAGATGCGAGCGGAAGACCTCGGCGATGCCCTGCAGCACCGCGTCGCCTGCGAGGTGGCCGTAGGTGTTGTTGATGTCGCGCAGAAGGTCCAGGTCGGCCATCACAAGCGAGAGCGGCCGCTCGAAGCGCTCCGCGCGCAGGAGCTCCTCGTTCAACGCGAGCGCGAAGTGCCTCGCGTTGAAGAGGCCCGTCTTCGGATCGACCCGCGCTTCCTCCTGTAGCTGGGGGACGCTCAGCGAGCGGTGGATCAGCAGCAGCGGGGCAACCGAGAACGGGATCAGCCATGGGTTCGAGCCCCAGAAGGCCGCCATCGAGACGCCAAGCATGGCGAGCACGAGGTCGGTCGAGAGGCTCGGGAACGAGAAGAGCCCAGACTCGCGCAGCGAGTGCCCGCGCGCGAGGTGGAGCATGGGTGCAAAGACGAGGTGGTTGACCGCGACGATCGAGACCGCCCCTGCGAGGCCGGCGAGCGCGTAGTTGAAGTCACCGCTGCCGAGGCCCAGGAAGCCGTGGAAGGCCGCATAGGCGGCCAGCATCGAGAGCGTCCAGTTGCAGATGTTGAAGATCTGGATGTACCAGGCGCTACGGCTCTTGAGCCACTCCGGGATATGCATCGCCACCGCGATCAGGACGACCAGCTCCGGCGGGAGCAGCATCGCCGCCGGGATCAGGAAGACGATCGTCGTGTGGTACGACTGGTTCCGTGGCGTGCGCACGACGAACAGCTGCGCCACCGCCGCGATGGTTCCGAGGATGACGAACGTGGTCCAACCCGGGGTGTGCGGGCTCAACCGCGCGAGGAGCGGCAGCGCGAGCGCCGTCGTGACCGCGGCGACCACGAAGAAGTAGACGGCTGCCCGCGTAGCGAGCTTCGGGGTGTCGGCGCCGCTGGACTCGACGTCTTGCAGGATCGGGCTGGGGACTGCGCTCACGCGCGCTTCCCCGCTCGGGTCTTGCTGGGCCTGAAGCTGAACATCGGGCCGCTCACCGTCTCCTAATCTCCGCGTCTGTACGCGGCACCGCAGGAACAGAAGCCGTTACACGTGGTGAAGCTCGCCTGCCGGTTCACCACTCTGGAAGCTACGCCCCTCGGTTGAGGGTCACATCCCCCTTTTTCGGTACGGCCCAAATATCCCCCGAAAGAGGGAGGGCCGGGATTGCTCCCGGCCCTCGCCTCACGTGTATGCCCCGTCCGTCGCCTTAGCCGGTGGCTCCTGTCGCGCCGGTGGCACCCGTGGCGCCGGTCGCTCCGGTGCCGTCGGCGACTGCCGCCGCGATTTCGTCCGGAAGGACGCTTGGGTCGGGAGCGGTTTCCGGGTCGGCCATGATCTCGGCCGCCTGCTCGGGCGTGAGCTCGTACGCCGAGGGATCGGCCGCGGCGTCGCCCTCGGCTGCGTCCTCGTAGGAAGAGTCGGCCCACGAGACGTCCGCCCAGGAGACGTCGGCCCACGAGACGTCCGCCCACGAGACGTCCGCCCAGGAGACGTCCGCCCACGAGACCGCGCTCGCAGCGGTATCCGCCCAGGACACGTCCGCCCAGGAGACCGAGTCCCACGAGACGTTCGCCTTTGCCACGTCCGCCCAGCTGACTGCGTCGAAGACGGGCGAGCCGGTCAGGTCGGGCTTCACGAACTGGTCGAGCGCCTTGTTCGGGTTCGGCGCCGCCTTCAGGGCATTTGCGTTCGTCACCTGGATCTCGCCCACACCGACCGAGCCGACCGGTGCGCCGTCGACCGCCTTGGTGGAGGCCATCAGGGCGCCCTTCACCTGGTCAGGCGTGTACGTCGGGTGCTTCGCGAGCACCTGCGCCGCGGCCGCCGAGATGATCGGCGCGGCGAACGACGTTCCCGACAGCTGAATGTAGCCGGGCGCGACGGTGTTGCTCGCCTTTTCGACCGCGAGCGTCGACGTCGCCGGCACCGGACCGACCATGTACCGGCCCGGAGCCGCCAGATCGGGCTTCATGAACCCGTCGGGCGTCCGTCCGTATGCCGACCACGGAGCGCTGGCGTCGTCGTGCGTGCTCTTCGTGCCGCCGATGTCGACCGCGCCGACGGTGATCACGAAGGGGTCGTTGCCAGGTGCGTAGAGAACGCCACTCGGCCCGGTCGGGACGCCGTAATTGCCGGCTGCCGCGACCACGACCACGCCGCTGAACCAGAGCTTCTCGACCGCCTGGTCGAGCGGATCGCGGAAGAAGTGGCTCTTCGTCGCCGAGTGCAGCGAGAAATTGGCGACGCGGATGTTGTACGTGTTCTTGTTGGCCAGGATCCACTGAGCCGCCGCGATCACGTCACTCGTGCGGGCGACGCCGTGGTCGTCCATCACGTCCAGCGAGACGAGCGGGGCCTGCGGAGTACCGCCGGTGTAGTTGTCCGCCGCGCCGGCAGCGATGCCCGCCACGAAGGTCCCGTGGCCGCGGCCGTCACCCGGCGAGTCGTCCGGAAGCGTGCTGAACTTCACGTTCGCCAGCACGCGGTTGCCGAAGTCCGTCCGGCCGGCCTGGATCCCGGAGTCAACGATCGCGATCGCCGGAACCGAGCCCGGCTTCGGCGCGTCGCCACCGCTCCAGCCCTTGGAAAGGCCGGTCTCGAACGGCCAGAGCTGGTTCGAGCTCAGACCGCTCGTGTGCACCTGGACGTCAGGCGTCACGATCAGGTTGGGGAGCTTCGCCAGACGGGCGACGTCGCGAAGACGCACCGACGCGGCGACGCCGTCGACCAGGCTCAGGCGCCGGGTCACGCCGCTGCGATCGTCGTCTGCGAACTGGCTCACGTGGGTGAAGGCCGAGACCGCCGGCGTGATCTTGCCGGTGGTGCTCTGGATGATCACCCGCACGTACTTATTGGGATGCTGCTTGGCGCTCTTGACGAGGCCGGGCGAGATCCAGGTCTGCTTCGGGGTGACCTGAGTCGCCTTGCGAGCGTGCTTCGGGGCGCTCGCTGCGAAGGGCACGCTGACGACGAGCATCGCCGCAAGCGCGGTGACCGCTCCCCTGCCGCCCTTGCCCCAGAGCGCGCTGGACCGAGACTCGCCGCCACGGTTGCCCGTGCCCCACAGCGCGCTCGATCGCGTCTCATTACGATTTCCGCCGTTCCTCACCGTTCTCCTTTCCGCGCCCTCTGCGCGGGCCGCATGTCTGCCAACTCACGGCGAAAGAAAGGCCTGCCGCCGCGAAAACCGGGCGCAACCTAGGCTTGGCGGGGGCTCCGCTACATCCCCCGGCAGGGTGAGGCCGCCGAAAGTTCCCTCGAAAGGGTGAGGTTCGCCCGGGCGCGGTAGCGTGGCGGGCATGCGCGCCCCGCTGGCCCTCGAGATTGCGCTCGCGCGCGGAGCTGCGAGGCTTTCGCGCCTGGCGGGCGCCGGTGGCGGCACGACGTTGCCCGGAAAGCTGCTGTGGAAGCTGGATCCCGGAGCCGTCGACCGGCTCGCGGCGCGTCTCCCGCGGGGGTCGGCTGTGATCTCGGCGACGAACGGCAAGACGACGACCGCAGCGATGGCCGCACGGATCCTCGCGCCCTCGGTGCGGCTCGCGCACAACCGTGCCGGCGCGAACCTCGTCTCCGGGGTGGCCTCGGCCCTCGTGGCCGCCAGGGAGGCCGAGCTCGGGCTCTTCGAGGTCGACGAGGCGGCGCTGCCGGAGGTAGCCGGTCGCCTCTCCCCTCGCGCGGTCTCGCTCGGAAACCTGTTCCGCGACCAGCTCGACCGCTACGGCGAGCTCGAGCTGGTGGCGCAGCGCTGGCGCGCGACGGCGCGAGCCCTCCCGGCGGCGTCCATCCTCGTGGCGAACGCCGACGACCCGCAGCTCGGCGACATCGCCTCGGAACGTCCCGGCTCCGTCGTCTTCGGGCTCGACGACCCGCGGCATGCGTCGCCTGAGCTGCAGCACGCGGCCGACTCGAAGTGGTGTGTGCGCTGTGGGACGCCGTACGAGTACGCGGCGGCCTACATCGGCCACCTCGGCGACTATCGCTGCCCTTCGTGCGGCCATGCGCGGCCGCCGCTCGACGTTGCGGCGCGGAAGATCGAGCTGCACGGCCTCGAGGGCGTCTCCTTCTCACTCGAGACGCCCGAGGGCTCCCTGCGCGTCGCGTTGCAGGTGCCAGGGCTCTACAACGTCTACAACGCCCTCGCGGCGGCGACGCTGGCGCGAGCGCTCGGCGCCTCACCCGAGGCCATACAGGCCGGC
>JBIOZO010000045.1:0-13782 GCA_044871215.1 Gaiellaceae bacterium
TGCGCGGGGTCGATCTCGCGATCTACGCCGATGCTCTCGCCGGGGAAGCCGCCAGCGTGGCGGCCCGCGCCGAGCGAGCGCGTTCGCGCCTGCGCCAGGCGGCGATCGAGCAGCGTGCCCGCGGCGAGCTGACCGAGACCGCCGTGAGCCGGCTCGAGGCGCTCGGGCTCTTGGGCGGCATCGACCAGGCCGCGGTCCGCCGCGAGTTGCGCGAGCTCGACGCCGCGGTCGAGGCGCTCGACGAGCTGCAGGCGTGGGTCGAGCAGCAGCTCGCCGACGGGTAGAAGTCGCCGAAGCGGGCAACACGTCCGCATGCACATGGATGGGAAGCCTTGAGCCGGGCCGCGACCTGGCTGATCCTCCGTCTGCGCCTGCTGATCGTGCCGGCCTGGATCGCGGTGGCCGTCCTGGCGACGACCCAGCTGCCCAACTTCACCGGCAGAGAGCCGTCCGCGACGGGTGGGCTCGTCCCCACGAGCTCCCCCGCGGTGCGGGCGGAGGCCGCGGGCGTCGAGGCGTTCGGCACGCCGATGCTCTCGCGCGTCGCGATCGTCCAGCGCGACGCGAGCGGCCTCTCGTTCGACGCCCAGAGGCGCGCCGTGCGGCGGGCGGTGCGGATCGACCGAGGTCGGGATCCCGCGCTGAAGAGCATCGCCTTCGCGCTTCCGCTCTCGAATGCCGCCGGGCTCTTCCCGGGCTCGCGGGAGCACGGCACCACGACGATCACCTACCTCTATTTTCGCCGAGACGTCTCTGTCGGCGCGCAGCTCGCGCTGGCTGATACGTACGCGCAGCGAATCCGAAGCGCCGGCGACCCCGTCGAGGGCGTGACCGGCACGATCCCGGCACGCGAGGCGGAATTCGAGGAGATCACGAAGGCGCTCCCGCTCGTCGAGGCCGCGACGGTCGCCCTGGTCGCGCTGATCCTGGTGCTCGTCTTCCGCGGGCTCGGCGTGCCGCTGCTCGTCTTCGGCGCTGCCGGACTCTCGTACCTGATCTCGATCCGGCTGCTGACGTGGGCTGGAGACGCGCTCGGCGCAGAGGTTCCGGCCGAGATCCAGCCGGTGCTCGTGGCGCTCCTGCTCGGGTTGACCACGGACTACGCCGTCTTCTATCTCTCGGCGGCACGAAACGGCCTCAAAGAGGGGAAGTCACGGCTCGACGCGGTCACCGAGGCGACGCGCTCGGTGCTGCCGATCACCGTCACCGCCGGATTGATCGTCGCGCTCGGTTCCGCCTCGCTCGTGATCGGTGACCTCGGCTTCTTCCGCGCGCTCGGACCTGGCATGGCGATCACCGTGCTCGTCACGCTCGGGGTGACGGTCACGGTGGTGCCGGCCGTGCTCGCGATCTTCGGTCGTGTCGTGTTCTGGCCCGGCCTGCGAGACACGGAGCCGCCGGAGCCCGGCCGGATCCGAGGGTGGATCGGACGATTCCTCACGGCCCGCCCGGTCGCCGTGCTGCTGGTGCTGGTGAGCCTCGCTGCGCTCGGGGTAGCCGCGGCTGAGGCACGCTCGACCGCGCTGGGCCTGACGCTGCTCCGCGGCCTGCCCTCGTCGAACGAGGTGCAGCGCGCGACGACGGCGGCAGACAAAGGCTTCGCGCCCGGGATCGTCGCGCCGACCGAGATCCTGCTGAGGGGCAACGGCCTCGGCGCGGAGCGCGACGAGCTCGAACGCTTCCAGGAGGGCCTGTCGCGCCAAGCGGGCGTGGCCGGCGTCGTCGGCATCGGCCTCCAGCCCGCCGAGGTCGACCAGCCGCTGTTCGTGAACCGCGCCGGGGACGCGGCCCGGTTCGCGGTGATCCTCGGCCAAGACCCGCTCGGCTCGCGTGGGATCGACGCCGTTCGGCGTCTCGAGGAGCGGCTGCCGGCCCTGCTCGAGGAGTCCGGGCTGCAGGGCGTCCAAGCCGACATCGCCGGCGACACCGCGATTGCCAAGGAGTCGGTCGACACGATCCACGGAGACATCTGGCGCGTGGCGCTGGCGCTCCTGCTCGCGAACCTCGTCCTGCTCGTGATCTTCATGCGTGCCCTGCTCGCACCGCTCTACCTGCTCGCCGCGAGCGTGCTCGCCTTGGCCGCGGCGTTGGGAGTGACCACGTGGATCTTCCAGGACGTCCTCGGGCACGACGGGCTTACCTACTACGTGCCGTTCGCGGCCGCGGTGCTGCTGCTCTCGCTCGGCTCGGACTACAACATCTTCATCGTCGGGCGGATCTGGCAGGAGGCGGAACGCCGGCCGCTCCGCGAGGCGATTCGCTACGCCGCGCCGCGGGCGTCGCGGACGATCACCGTCGCCGGCCTCACGCTCGCCGGGTCGTTCGCGCTGCTGGCGCTGATCCCGATTCGCCCGATGCGCGAGCTCTCCGTCGTGATGGCTGTCGGGATCCTGATCGACTCCTTCCTCGTGCGCTCGCTCCTCGTCCCGTCGCTGATCGCCGCCTTCGGCCGGGCGTCGTGGTGGCCGGGCTCGCCACCGCGGCCGGCAGCCGAGCTCGCGCCGACGCCGCGCGGGGACGCGCCTAGCGCGGAGTCAGGCCGACGAGCAGACCGCCGTCCTCGTCGTACGCAGGAAAGAAGTCCCCGGTCACCGGCTTGACCGTGCCCGCGCGTGAGCGCATCTCCAGCGGCTGGTCGAGCCGCCGCACGCCCCACTCGAGCGCGACCTTCGCCGGGCTGTCGCCTTCGAAGCCGGTGATCCCGAGCGCTTCGACCACGTCGCGGCCCATCAGGTCCTGCTCCCGGTAGCCCGAGAGCTCGAAGATGTCGCGGCCGCAGGCCAGCACGCGCGCCTCGTTGTCGCAGACGAGGAACCCCGTGCTCGGCGCCGGGTAGTAGTCCTCGAGCAGCTCGAAGAGGAACCCGAACCCGCAGCGGTGGCAGGCCACGGCCCCTTGCGTCAGGCCCTCCATCCGGTCGTGGTCGATCGAGCGGTCCTTGCAGTTCGGGCAGATGAAGTACGGCACCGCGCGATCGTAGCTACGTCGCTCGGCGGCGCCGCCCGGCGAGCGAGCGGGGATCGAGCTGTCGCAACGGCGGCAGCTTCGGCCGGCCCATCGGCGGGCCGCCGATCCAGCCGAGCCAGCGGAAGATGGCCAGCTGCAGGATCGTCGTCGCGATGATCAGGCCCCAGCTCCACCAGTAGCCGAAGTGCCACGCCAGCTCGGGCATGTGGCGGAAGTTCTGGCCGTAGAGGCCGACGATGAACGTGGGGAGGAGCAGCACCGACGCGACCACCGTCAGCCGCTTGGTGACCTCGTTCTGGTCGTTCGCGATCTTGGCCTGGTGGTAGTCGCGCGCGCTGGCGAGCAGGTCGCGCGAGAGGTCGAGCCCGTCGACCGCGCGCAGCAGCTTGTCGTAGACGTCGGCGAAGTCGAGCTCGACGTCGCGCGGCAGCACCTCCGGCCCCTCGCCGACGTCGATGCGCCTGTCGACGACCCGCCGGATAGCGTCGCGCGTCGGCGTGACGGTCCGCCGGACATGCAGCAGGTCGTGTCGTAGCGCCGAGATCCGCTGGCTGATCTGCCGGGATGTCCACGACTCGATGCCGTCCTCGAGCTCGTCGATCTCGTCGTCCAGCGCGTCGACGAGGTCGAGGAAGTACTCCGCGATCTGGTCGACGACCCGGTAGACCATCAGGCCCGCCCGCTTGTCGTCGTCGCGCTCCGCCGACTCCTGCGCCGCGCTGAGGTCGAACGGCTGGCCGCTCTCCGGCGTTTTCCGCACCGTCACCAGCCGCTCCCGCGTCGCGATCAGGTTGAGCTCTTGGTAGTAGACGCGATCCTCCTCGCGCACCGCGATCGGGACGACGAACACGCCGAAGACGTAGTGGTCGTGGCCCTCGAGGCGCGGTCGGGGCTCGTCGTCGTGCCGCGTCGGCTCGAGCAGCTGCCCGAACGCGAGGTCGTGGACGTCGCGGTCGAGCGCGGCCCGCAGCTGCTCGGCGCTCGGGTCGAGCAGGTCGATCCACTCGGCCATCGGCCGAGAGTACTTGCGGTCTCGGCTAGCCCTCTCTCGGCGCCGCGAGTGCCGTCGCGGCGTGCCCCTCGCGCGCCGCGAGCCAGCGCTCGGAGTCGAGGGCAGCCATCGCGCCGCTGCCTGCGGCGGTGACGGCCTGGCGGTACGTGTGGTCGACGACGTCGCCTGCCGCGAAGACGCCCTCCCGGTTGGTCTGGGTCGAGCCCGGCTTCGTCACGAGGTAGCCGGCCTCGTCGTGATCGAGCTGCTCGAGGAAGAGCTTCGTGTTCGGGTCGTGCCCGACGGCGACGAAGAGACCGTCCGCAGGCACCTCGCGCGTCTCCCCGGTATCGAGGTCGCGCAGCCGCACCGCGGCGGTCTGGCCGTTCTCGGCGAGCACCTCGTCGACCACGTACGGCGTCAGGAACTCGATCTTGTCGTTGTTGCGCGCCCGGTCGAGCATGATCTGCGACGCGCGGAACTCGTTGCGCCGGTGCACCAGGCTGACCTTGGTGGCGAACTTCGTCAGGAAGACCGCCTCCTCCATCGCCGAGTCGCCGCCGCCGACGACCACGACCTGCTTGTCGCGGAAGAAAGCCGCGTCGCAGACGGCGCAGTACGAGACCCCGCGCCCTTGAAGCGTGCGCTCGGACTCGAGCCCGAGCTGACGCGCGCTCGCGCCGGTGGCGACGATCACGCTCTCGGCCGTGTACTCGTTGTCGCCCACCCAGACGCGCAACGGGTGCTCGGTGAAGTCGACCTTCGTGACGTCGTCGGTCAGGAACTCCGCGCCGAAGCGCTCGGCCTGGCGCCGGAAGTCCTGCATCATCGCCGGGCCCATGATCCCGTCGGGATAGCCCGGGTAGTTCTCGACGTCGCTCGTGATCATCAGCTGCCCGCCCCAGGCGAACCCCTCGATCACGAGCGGCTGCAGGTTGGCGCGCGCGGCGTACAGCGCCGCCGTGTACCCGGACGGGCCGCCGCCGATGATGATGAGCTCTCTTGTATCCCCGTTCATTTCTGCCTCCGGAGTATTAAACGTTTCCGGCCGGTCGAACCTTCCTCATTTGCGCCAATTGCCGCTGCGGCCGCGGCGAAATCGGGGCCTTCGAGGCGCACCAGGTCGTCGACCCCGTGCTCGCCCGTGTCGGCCAGTCGAAGCGCCTGCGCGTTCAGGGCCTGCTCGAAGATCGTCCGCGCGAAGCGCGCGTTGCCGAACCCCTCGCCGCGCTCGGCGCGCGCGAAGATCCGCCGTAGCTCTTCGTCGCCGCCGTCATCGACGCGGTACTCGTTTTGGCGCGCAAAGCCGTCGGTGATGGTCACCAGCTCATCGGTGGAGTAGTCCGGGAAGGTGATCTCGCGCGAGAACCGCGAGCGCAGGCCTGGGTTCGAGTCTAGGAACTCGTTCATCAGCGTCGGGTAGCCGGCCACGATCACGACGAGACGGTGGCGGTAGTCCTCCATCCGCTTCAACAGCGTCTCGATCGCCTCCTGGCCGAAGTCGGGGCCGCGCCAGCCGGTGCGGGCGAGGGCGTACGCCTCGTCGACGAACAGCACGCCGTCGAGCGCCTTGCGCACGGCGCGGTCGGTCTTGATCGCGGTCATGCCGACGTATTCGCCGACGAGCGCGGCGCGGTCGACCTCGACGAGGTGGCCGCGCTTGAGCAGCCCCATCGCGCGGTACATGTGCGCCAGCAGCCGCGCGACGGTCGTCTTGCCGGTCCCCGGGTTGCCGAGGAAGACGAGGTGCTGCGAGGTGGCGACCTCGGGCAGCCCGTGCTCGAGCCGCTTGCCCTGGACCTGCAGGAACGCGACGAGCGCGCGCACCTGCTCCTTGACCGTCTCGAGCCCGACGAGCGAGTCGAGCTCGGCCTGCAGCTCCTCGAGGCTGCGCGTGTCCGGCGCCGGGCGACGCGGGTCGAGTCGCTCGAGCCACTCGGCCTCGGCGCCCTGTCGCACCTGATCCCGCAGGACGTTCAGTCCGAGCAGGATGTCCTGGAGTGGGTTGGCCATCAGCCCCGAAGGTACCCACAGGGGTGAAGGCCAAAGCGCCGACCGCAGATTTCCGTGCGTCCCTCGATCGAGCGATTCCCGGTTCGCCACTCGATGCCTACGGTGCGAGGAGGGAACGGGGAGGAGGCTGCGGCAGTTGGCCAGCTGGGTCGAACGACGAGACGAACCGGAGCACGAGCGCAAAGCGGCGCTCTGTCTCGCCTGCGGCATCCCCCTGGACGAGCCGTTCAGTCGCCTTGGCTCGCTTCGCTGCCTCGAGTGTCGCGCCGCGGACAGGCGCCTCGATCCGGAGCTCGTCGACCAGTGGCAAGCGAACGGCGGCCACCTGCACTAGACGCATAGAATCGCCGCCTTCCGGCGAAGGGACGTTCGTGGCTTCAGCAGTGACCTGGGACGGCCTGCGGGATCTCGCAGGCTTTCGCGCGCAGAATGGCTGCGCGATCAGCCTCTACCTCGATCTCGACCCGAGCGACACGCCGACCGCCGCAACCGCGGACACGCGCGTGAACGCGTTGATCGACGAAGTCGAGCGCTCGGAGGCGGCCAGACGGCCCGAGCTCACACACGAGCAGAAAGAGGGCCTGCGCGCCGACGTGGAGCGCCTGCGCGACTACTTCGAGAACGAGTTCGACCGCGACGGCACGCACGGCGTCGCGATCTTCTCCGCGTCGCTCGACAACCTCTGGGCGCCGCTGCCGCTGAGCGCGAGCGTCCCGGACGCGGTCAAGGTGAACCGCAGCCTCCACCTCGCGCCGCTCGTCGCGCTGGTGGGCCGCGGCGAGGGGGCGCTGGTGGTGTTCGTCGGCCGCGAGCGGGGCGACCTCTACCGGCTGCGGGCCGGCCGGCTCGATGAGATCGTCGAGCAGCACGACGACACGCCCGGCCGCCACGACCAGGGCGGCTGGTCGCAGGCCCGTTACCAGCGGCACATCGAGAAGCTCGTCCACGACCACCTGAAGGAGGTCGCCGACCACGTCGAGGAGCGCATCCGGCGGTTGCGCGGCCCGCGTCTGATCGTCGTCGCCTCCGAGGAGACGCGCTCCGAGTTCGAGGACGTGCTCTCGAACGAGGCCCGCAAGGCGATCATCGGCTGGACGACCGCGGAGGCGCACGCGACCCCCGCCGAGCTCCTCGAGCAGGTCGAGCCACTCCTCGAGAACTGGCGCGGGGAGCAGGAGACCGAGGTCGTCGAGCGCTGGAAGGAGGGCGCCGGCCGCAACGCCCGTGCGGCTTCGGGCTGGGGACCGACGCTCGAGGCGGCCTCGGACGGCCGCGTCGACCTGCTGCTCTTCCGGGAAGGCGTCGACCATGAGGCGTGGGAGTGCCCGGCCTGCGGGCGCGTCGGGCTGGAGGGCGGCGCCTGCCCGCTCGACGGGACGCAGATGGAGCAGCGCGACGACGGCCTCGACCTGGCCGTCCACCAGACGCTCGCCCACGGCGGCACCGTGCTCGCGCTGCAGCAGCGCGAGGACCTCGAGCCCGTCGAGGGCATCGGGGCCCTGCTCCGCTTCTAGGAGGCGCTAGGCCGCGTCGACCGCGCGGGGCAGCTCGTGCGTCTGAGCCGCTTCGAGCTCGGGCTCGGAGTCGACGGCCTGCTCGAGCTTCGACTCGAACTTGCCGAGCCGCTTCTCCGAGTCGAGGAACTTGTTCTGCGCGCGTCCGAGGTGGGTGCCCACGAGCTCGAAGTCCTCCTTGAAGCGGCCGAAGTCCTTCTGCAGCTGCGCGCAGTACGCCATCACCTCGTGCGCGTGTTGCTCGATCTGAAGCCCCTTCAGCCCGAGCACGATCACCTGCAGGTACGCGGTTAACGTGGTCGGCGAGACGGGCAGCACCCGCTTCTCGTGCGCGTACTGGAGAAGCGCGCCGGTCTTCCCGCAGGCGAGCTCGTAGTAGATCGCCTCCGACGGGAGGTACATGAAGGCGAAGTCGTAGGTGCCCTCGTCGGGCCGGATGTACTTCGCCGAGATCGCGTCGACGTGCGACTTCACGTCGCGCGCGAAAAGCTTCTCGAACTGCTGGCGCTCGATGTCGTTCTCGGCGCGCAGCATGCGCTCGAAGTTGTCGAGCGGGAACTTGGAGTCGATCGGGACGATCCGGTCGACCTTGATCACGGCGTCGACGCGCTCGCCTCCCGCGAAGCCGTACTGGAACTCGAAGGCCGTGGCCGGCAGCCGGTCGCGCAGCAGGTTCTCCAGCAGCAGCTCCCCGAAGCCGCCGCGGGCCTTCGGGGGTCGCAGGATCTCCTGCAACTGGCTCAGGCCCTTCGCCTGCTCGGCCATCTGGACGGTCGCCTGACCGACCTCGCCGAGCTGCTTGTGGATCGCGTTCGTCTGCTTGGCCGCGTGCTCGAGGCGGCGGTCGACCTTGGTGTCGAGCTCGCCGAGGCGGCGGTCCATCGTGGCCGTGATCGCCTCGAGGCGGCCGTCGACCTCGCGGTTTCGCACCGCGAGCAGCTCGTCGAGCGCGCGCGCCGTCTCGGCGCCGCTCTCGCCGAGCCGTCGGCTGAGCCAGACCGCGAGCGCGCAGGCGCCTGCCAGCAGCAACAGCCCTGTGAGCGCGAAGACCATGAGCCGACGAACCCTAGAGGGGCCGTCGGACGGCACGAGAAAGGCGGCTCTCGCCGCCCTCTCGAGACCGTTCGCTAGTCGAGCTAGGAGTCGGAGCGCTCCGCGTGGTGCTCGGCGGCCCGCTCGCGTTCGGCCTGCGCGTGCGCCTCGGCGCTCTCCGCGCGTTCGGTCGCCATGCCCTCTTGCTCCTGGTGCATGCCGTCCCGGCGCATCGAGTCGTCGCCGGTCAGATCACCGGCAGCCTTCTTGCCGCGACCGAGGATCTTGTCGAGGAAACTCATCCCTTGCCTCCTTACGGGGGTGCCCACACGGGTGTAACCGCAGGGACCATAAAAAACGCCAGATCCGGAAAACCTTGCGGCCCTCCGGATCTGACTCGGCGACAATAACGGCGGCTCGGGCGGGAGTCAAGGGCCTTGGGTACCATCGCCCGCCGGTGGCCAAGAAGACCCGCACTCCGGCTCCGCCGCGCAAGGTCCAGGCGCCGCAAAAGCGGCGCGACCCGAAGGGCGCCGGCCGCTTCGGCGAGCGCCGAACGGCGTGGCTGCTGGGCGCCGTCGCGGTGCTCGCGTTGATCGCGGCGGCGGTGATCGCGGTCGTCGTCACGCGCGGCGGCGACGACAGCACCGCCGCGGTCGTGCCGAACCAAAGCAGTCTGGCCGGGCTCCAGACGGGCCCCGCCCCGTGGAACCCCGGCCTCGACACGCTGCCGGACCGGCTCGACCAGGTCGGCGTGCACGCGCTCACGAACGAGGGCGAGGTGCTGCACATCCACCAGCACCTGGACATCTTCGTGAACGGCAAGCACGAGCCCGTGCCGCAGGGCGTCGGCATCTACGACGGCCAGTTCCTGACAGAGCTCCACACCCACGACGCGACCGGGATCATGCACGTCGAGTCGCCGACCGCCAGGAACTTCGACCTGGGCCAGTTCTTCGGGGTCTGGGGCGTCCGCCTGAACGACGACTGCGTCGGCGGCTACTGCCGCCAGGTGCCAGCCGGTAAAGCGACGCCGTGGAAGGTCTACGTGAACGGGGAGCCGTACACCGGCGACCCCGCCGCGCTCGTGCTCAAGGAACACCAGGAGATCGTCTTCGTGATCGGTACGCCCCCGAAGAAGATCCCCTCGAAATACACGTTCCCGGGCGGGCTTTAAACGGAGAACCCGGCGGAACAGCGACTGAGCCCCGGGAACGCGCTGCCCGCCCCGAGGCCGCGTCCTCAGTCGCGCCCGTAGCTTCCAGCTGCGAGCACTCCCTGCGTCCTTGCCTCGGAACGACCACCGCGCCCCCGTGGCGAGCGCTGTTCCGCCGAGTCCTCCAGCCGCCTATCCTTCGGCCGCCGGGGTGGCGAAACTGGTCATACGCGCCTGACTTAAAATCAGGTGTCCCCCATGGGGACGTAAGGGTTCGAGTCCCTTCCCCGGCACTACACTGCGCCGAATGGCCGAGGTGCAGGAGGTTTCGCCCGAGCACGGGCATCTGGAATGGGAAACGCCGCTCTATCGGACGGCGCTCGCCCAGTACGAACAGGCCCTTCCGCACGCGGACGTCGAGGAGTTCGTCGCCGAGCGGCTGCGCTACCCGGAGCGCTCGCTGGTGGTCAGCGTCCCCGTGCGTCTCGACTCCGGCAAGTGGACGGTCTTCCCCGGCTACCGCGTGCAGCACTCGACCGTGCTCGGCCCGACGAAGGGCGGCGTCCGCTACGACGCCGAGGTGACGCTCGGCGAGTGCGCGGCGCTCGCGATGTGGATGACCTGGAAGTGCGCGCTCCTTCGGCTCCCTTACGGCGGCGCGAAGGGCGGCGTCCGCTGTAACCCGCGCGAGCTCTCCGGCGACGAGCTGCGGAAGATGACGCGCCGCTTCACCTCAGAGCTGCTGCCGATCATCGGGCCGCAGAAGGACATCCCCGCCCCGGACATGGCCACCAACGAGCAGACGATGGCCTGGATGATGGACACCTATTCGATGGAGATCGGCCACGCCGTGCCGGAGATCGTCACCGGCAAGCCGATCTCGCTCGGCGGCTCGCTCTTCCGCCACGAGGCGACGGGCGCCGGCGTGGTGATGGTGATCGAGCGCGCGTGCGAGCGGCTGGGCTGGAACCTCGCCGACCAGCGCTGCGTCGTGCAGGGCTTCGGCAACGTCGGCGGGATCGCGGCCGCCGAGCTTGCCGACAAGGGCGCGACCGTGCTCGCGGTCTCCGACGTCTCCGGCGGCGTGCACGACGAGGCCGGGCTCGACGTCCAGGCGCTCCTCAGCTTCGTCGAGCAGCACGGCTCGCTCGCCGACTGGAACGAGGGCGACCGGCTGACGAACGACGAGCTGCTCGAGCTGCCGTGCGACGTGCTCGTGCTCGCGGCGCGCGAGGATCAGGTCAACGCGGACAACGCGCCGCGCCTGCAGGCCCGCTTGATCGCCGAGGGCGCGAACGGCCCGACCTCGCTCGAGGCCGACGCGATCCTCGCCGAGCGGGGAATCCCCGTCCTCCCGGACGTGCTCACCAATGCGGGTGGCGTGACCGTTTCGTACTTCGAGTGGGTGCAGGACCTCGGCCGCCTCTTCTGGGACCGGCGGGAGATCCGCTCCAAGCTCGCCGACCAGCTCGGCGACGCGTTCGACCGAGTGTGGACGCTCAGTGAGCAGCAGGGCCTGACCCTGCGCGGCGCCGCGCTCGTGGCCGGGATCCGCGAGGTCGCCGGCGCCCTGCGCTCGCGGGGGATCTATCCGTGAGCCGCGTCCGCGATGCGATGATCCCCGACCCCGTCGCGCTCGACGCCTCGGCCACCGCGCAGGAGACCGGTACGCACCTGATCGAGCCCGACGTGCGAGCCGTCTACGTCAGCGACGGCGAGCGCTTCGTCGGCGTCGTCACGCGCAAGACGCTCGTCGCCAAGGTCGTCGCCGAGGGCCGCGATCCACGCGCGACGCCGGTGGGCGAGCTCGCCGAGCCGCCGAACCGCACCATCGACCCCGAGGTTCCGCTGGACGAGGCGTTCGGCATGCTTGAGGAGTGGGACGCCGAGCGCGTGCCCGTGGTCGACGGCGGCAAGCTGGTCGGCGTCCTCTCGCGCAGCGTGCTGCAGCGGCGGCTGGCCGAGGACGAGCCGCCGGCCGAGCTTCAGCAGCAGGTGTAGGCGCCCGGAGGCGCGTCGCCCTCGACGCGCTCGGGCAGCTCGGCCGCCTCGAGCGCCGCGCCGTGCAGCAGGTCGCGCTCGCTGGCCTCGAGCCCGTCGAGCCCGTAGCGCTCGAGCACCTCGCGGACGATCACGGCGCCGCCCAGGATGACCGGCGCGCGCTCGGGCTCGAGGCCCGGCAGCTCGCGGCGCTGCGCGAGCGGGAGGGAGGCGAGGCGCTCGAGCTGCCGCTCGACCGCTTCGCGCGAGAGGCGGTAGCCGTGGACACGTCTCGCGTCGTAGCCGCCGAGCTCGAGCGCCGCGAGGGTCGTGACCGTCCCGGCGACGCCGATCGCGCGGCTCGCCTCGAGCGGTGGCAGAAGCTCGCGTACATCTAGAGCGGCGGCCTCAAGCTCCTCGACGGTCGGCGGGTCGGAGTGCAGGTGACGTTCGGTCAGCCGCACCGAGCCCACGTCGATGCTGACCCGCTGCTCCGTGGTGATCAGCTCGGTCGAGCCGCCGCCGACGTCGAGCACCACAGTTCCCGCGCCGATCGGTTCGCCGGTCCCGACCCCGCGGAGGGTCAGCGCGGCTTCCTCGTCGCCGCTGAGGAGCCGCGTCGTGAAGCCGTAGCTCCACTCGATCTCGCCGAGGAACGCCTCACCGTTCTCGGCGTCGCGCACGGCGCTCGTGGCGATCGTCAGCACTCGCTCGGCACCGAGTCGCTCGAGCTCGCGGCGGTACTCGCTGAGGACGTTGCGAACGCGGGCGATCGGCAGCGGCAGCAGCTTGCGGCGCTCGTCCACGCCCTCGCCGAGCCGCGTGATCCGGGCGCGCCGTGCGACCTCCTCGACGCGCCCGTTCTCGACGTCGGCGACCAGCAGACGGGTCGAGTTGGTGCCCAGGTCGACGACTCCGGCGCGCATGGGCCGAAAGGCTAGCCCGGCTAGGCGGCGTCGAGCAGGGCGCGCGCCCGGCGCGCGTCCTTGACCGCGGACGGCGGGACGCCGAACTCGCGGGTGAACGTCGACGTGAAATGGCTGTGGCTCGAGTACCCCAGTTCCAGAGCGAGGCTCGTCAGGTCGCGGTCGGTGGCCGGGAGCCGCTCGAGCGCCGCGCGCAGCCTCAGCCCCTGCCGGTAGCCCGCGAGCGAGAACCCCGTCTCGGCCCGGAAGACGCGGGCCAGGTGGAAGGGCGAGGTGTGCAGCCTCGCGGCGAGCTCCTCGAGTGACTCGCGCCTGGAGAGGTTGGACGCGAGCTCCGACTTCGCCGCCTCGGCGAGCTCGCGATGAGAATTCTCGGTGCGCGCGCGGGCCGGCCGCCTGCCCTTCGGTCTAACCGCCAGCGCCCTCACGACGAGCCGCGAAGCTAGCTCCTCGGCCTGAAGCAGGTCCGCGGGACGGCTGCGCAGGTGGCGGACGAGAAGATGCTGCAGCAGATAGGTGTGCCTGTCCGTGGGCACGTGCGTCGGGCGCAGCCCGCCGCCGTCCAGCATCGCCGCGCCCTCGGAGGCGAGCCGCTCGAGCGAGGCCGGCGGCAGCTCGACGAACACCGACTCGTCGCCGCGCTCGCTGTGCAGCTCGCGGACGTAGCGCTGCTCGGCGTTGTAGAGCACAGCGTGGTTCGGCGTAGCCAGCACCGGCTCCCGGCCGAGCTGCCGGATGACGACCGAGCGGCGCGGGAAGACCACGTGGGCGCGGTCGCCGATCAGGTTCGTCTCGCGCCAGGACGCGTCGTCGGGAGGGCAGTGGAACTCGCCGACGGTCAGCGTCTCCGTGCTGAGCAGCGGCGTCACCGTGGCCACATCACCTGTGACGGCCGCCGCCCACCGGCGGTTAGCGCGGCGCCTCGGGGCGGAGGCGCCGCGCTAGCGGGAGGGCCTAGTGCCGCCGGAGCTTGGTGCCGGCGACGATGTAGACGTGATTCCCGTTCGCCGCCGAGAGGAGCTCGTCGGGCAGGCCGTCGTGATTCGTGTCGCCCAGCCCGACCGCATCGAAGCCGAGGTTGTCGTTCTCGACCGTGCTCGTGATCGTGCGGAGGAGCGAGCCGTCCGCGCCGGAGAAGATCTGCACCTTCCCTGCGGCCGGGGCGCCGGTGCTCGAGGTGTACGAGCCGACCGCCAGGTCGGG